>CAZKNI010000116.1:0-3656 GCA_964554055.1 uncultured Phycisphaerae bacterium
GCTGTTGGCGAAGTGGAATCGGCACAATTGTGGCTAATAGAAAAGTTTCGATATGTAAACGAACTGAAATTTCCCGAGCGAGCTGATATTGTCATAACAACAGCGTATCCGAAATATCATCAGTGGGGTCAAGCTGCAATTTCCCTGTATAACGCAGCGCGAATTGTCAAAGAAGGGGGCGTGAGGATTGTTGTTGCGGATTGTCCGGAAGATTTGGGTGATTCGCCTGAAGAGAAAGACTTTTATTATCGTTCGCTATCAACGAAACACACATCGCCGAAAGAATATTGGGATAATTGGCTTGGCGAGGGAAATTGTCATTCTCGCAATACCTGTGCAATTTATCGGCATCTGTGCGATTGTCAAAAAAGCGAAGGGATAATCGTAACCGAAAATCTGCCAATTGGCCTTGTTAATCAACCTGTTATGAAGACAATAGATGAGGCTATTGAGTATGCGTTTGATAAGTGCGGGCAAGATGCAAAAGTAGCGGTTTATGATAAAGGCGGAATGATATTAGTAAGTTTATAAATAAGGAATGTATTATGAGTGTTTTTAAATTAGGTCGGCTTAAAAGTGTTCAATTAATCGGTCGAGATTTTAAAAATGTGTGTTGCAAAGGTGCAAAACAACTAAGAGGGGAAAAATATGTCCTTTGCCCACAATATCGGCGGGATGCATTGCCCAAAAGGCTTACATGGAACAGCAAACTGCATAACGGCGTCGAACAAGTGGAAATAGCATTTTCCGCTGACGCGGGCGATTATCTGCTTGAAATTACGATGATAGAAAATCACATAAGGCGAGTGCGAAAAGGCTCAAATCTTTGTTGGGACGGGCCAAGTAATATTCGGCACGAAGACGGAGCGTCTCATAAATTCGATTTGCAAGATAAGGTTATCAGGCGATTTATAAAAGAGGTTGCTCAACAGATAGAATCTCCCGAGCCGGATAGAACGAGTCTTGATTTCTGGCTGATAGATGAAATTGCGAATCAGCCTCACAACGGTTTGCTTTTGGTGCATCTTGATGGCAGAGAAGTGGGATATTTCGTTGAACATTGGCCTAAATATGTCTTGAATGGCAAGGATGCGTTTCGTGAAAGGCAGATACGAATACCTATTGTCATAGAAAATTCGGGTGTGCATAGGCTTGTTCTTTCGACTCGTCAATTGCGTGCGTATAGATATTGGGACGGCGTTTGGGGCAGAGTTGCATCTCAGCGGGTGATTGTATCGGGCATCGAGTTGAAAGAGGAAGAGCTTTCATTATCGAAACATCCCCTTGCAAATGGAAATAGCAGAAGGTATCCGGCAGACTTTTTCGGTTGGCAGTTTCCGATATTTTATCAACGTTATGACGCTAAGGGTGTAACGATAGATTATTTCAATCGCATTTATAAGGAAGCTTTTCATCGCGGCAGCAATTTTGTTTCGGTTTATATGACCGATTGCAATAATACGGTTAGGCAGGGTTATGCAGGCATTATACCCTGGCCCGATGAATTTGGTCTGAAAGGTAAAGATGAATATAATTATAACGATAAATCGGGCTGGGACAGAAACAAACTTCAAAAGTTGATAGATTATGCGCAGAGAATAGGCCTGCTTGCGTGCTGGTACACACATCTGCCACATGTTCCGGATCATTGGGGTTCGCTTCATTGGGAATGGATGAAAAATTATACGGAAGTGATTTTACGTCAATTTTCGAATTTGTCCGTTTCGCCTGATAAGCGTTTACAAGGATTGTTTTATGAGACAGCTGGTTTTGCAAATGATATCGATATGATGTTGATGAATGAATTGTTTTGGCAATTAAACCCGCTAATGTTCTTCGCAGAGAGCGAAAATGAACGTTTAAGGACAACAGCAGGCCTTGCACCGTTTCGAATTGAATATCACGCGACAACGGACTTCGGCTGGGAAGACAAATTTCCGGATGATGTTCATCATCATCGAGGCTGGTCGGAATCAAAGTATGGAAGATGTAATTATTTCGGGCAGATGAATTGTCGCGACAGGAAATATTCGATTTTGTATGGCGAGATAGGTCCCGATGCTATTGTCAAGCAGGCTAACGATATTGTGAGAATGTATAATCTCGAAAGACGGTTGCCAGGCAAGCTAACAGGTTTCGAGTGGATATCGGAAACGCCCGAAGTTACGTCATCGAGAAATCGCGAAACAGTCTATGCGATAAGCTCCGACCCGATATTCGGCGCGGTAGCGTTCGAATGTGAGACTTATGGAAACGGGGGGCGCTTTGAGCAGACAGCTAAGCTTTTAGATGATTCTTTTCATCATCGGAGACGCTTAGCGGATGATATTCCGCATACAGCTATGCAATTACAGAATAATTTTTGTCAGCTGTCTGTTTGGCCCGGAGCTGATGGCGGAATCCTTCGTATGGACAAATCAACGATGGCTCACTTCGATTCCGATTCGCCGTCGATTTGTTTGTCAAAAAGTTTTTTTGCGACATCTATTGTAGGTTCAACAAAGCTTACAAAGAAAAAAATGCAAATTGAACATCGCGGTCCTTATCTTGCCGAAATAATCGAAGAATCGGAGCTTATGACAAATGAGCCTGTCGATACAAGCATCAGCAGGTTTGCGAAAATAAAAGAGCGACGTAAATATACAATGATAAGCGATATGCCTCTTTTGCATGTCGAACTTATAAGACGATTTAGCGAGCAGGAGCCTGAAACTCAAACATTTATTTCTCTTGATGGGTATGATGAAATAAAGATTTTTGATAAATGGCATAAATATGCTCCTAAGCCTGTTGTATTTGAGTTTTCGGAGCAACAAGTTGTTATTGTAAGGGATTCTCGGCGTGTTTTGCCCGATATAGCTATTGTATTGCGTGTATCCGATGACGGTCGCGCGCCGAATCGTATCCGTTGGCGTAGCAATGACGGAATAGGACTTTGGTGGGATAATCCTAACAAACATCCCTTTGGCGTAGGTGGAAAGGAAATACATCCTCTTGTTACCGGCGAGCAGGCAATTGTTTGTGATTTTATTCCGCTCGGTTCGCTTTATTCGCTTAAAGATGTAAAATATCTTGCGAGTTTGTGGGAAAATGTTTTATCTGAAATTGATGGCGAAGAGGCAAAAGTTAGAAATGATTTTGCATTGCCGATTGTCAAGGTTGTCAAAGCTTCCCGTACGAAGAAGCTTCCTTTTTGGGTGAAAGAAGAGGACGGATATTTCTTCAGAGGCGCTCAGCCAGCTGATAGCACAAGCGATTTCGTAAAATGTTATATGCCGGCAAACAGTATAGCTGAGATTAAGCGATATGGACAAATCAACGATATTGTTAAGCCATCGCCAGGTTGTCAATACGCTGTAACATTAAAACGAGTAAATAAAAATGCGAATAATACAAAATGTAAAATCGTTTTGGAGATAAATAATATATCAGCTGCTATCAATCCTGCTTTGGATTTTGCAAAATCTATCGGAGATGTGAGGGTTGATGGCAAGCGATGGCTTGTTTATGATAAAAATCGATTGTATTTGCCGAAGCGAATAGGCTGTTGCGAAGTTGAGGTTTGCTTTGGACAATCAAGAGATGTTCACATAATAGCGACTCAAGCAGACATAAGGAAGACGGAATTCAATCGTGAAAAGGGCGAGTTTATATTT
>CAZKNI010000117.1:0-5197 GCA_964554055.1 uncultured Phycisphaerae bacterium
CAAGCATCATTCGTATGAAGCGAACTTAATACCAAATGCCCCGTAAGAGCAGCTTGAATAGCAATGTGCGCTGTTTCCGTGTCTCTTATTTCTCCAATCATTATCACATCGGGGTCATGCCGTAAAATGCTTCGCAAACCGCGAGCGAAAGTTAATCCTGTATCCATATTAACTTGAATTTGATTACAGTTGGGAATGTGATGTTCAACGGGGTCTTCGATTGTAATCACCTTTTTTCTGCTTGATGTCGAGAAAATCAAATATCGTATAATTGTTAGCAATGTTAGGGTTTTCCCCGAACCTGTCGGGCCTGTAACGAGAATTATTCCTTGAGTTTTAGAAACAAGTTTTTTGATATTAAAAATCGTGCTTTTGTCCATTCCAAGAGATACGAAGTTGAATGATAAATGTTCATTTGTAAGTAAACGAAGCGCAGCACCTTCGCCAAAAGTATAAGGAATAATGCTTACTCTTACATCGATATTTTCTCCGTTATGTTGAATTTTAAAGCTTCCGTCTTGCGGCAATCTTTTTTCGGTTATATCCAATCTTGCCATTATTTTTATACGAGAAATAATAGCAGCATAATTTTCCTGAACTTCCGGGGGCATATCGGTCGAATATAGCATTCCGTCGATTCTATATCTTATTTGCACGTTATTTTCATAAGGCTCGATATGAATATCGCTGGCTCCTTGATTTAGGGCTTGATAGAGAATTTCGTTTACGAGCTTTACAACAAGGCCTTCGTTATCGTTTATTTCTATTTGTTCAGAATCAAGAGTAATAACGGGCATTTTATTTGTTGATTCGGTAATTTGTGTTTTGGATTTATTCGAATCCGCTTGTTCGTTTTGTTGCTCTTTCTCACAAAGCACAAATTCCGCTTGCCCCAGATAGAATTTTTCGGGGGGCTTGAGTATGTGTGCTTCTACTTTTTGGCCAGTTGGCAAAGAAATTTTATTATGTGAGCCTAAATCTACGAGTTCCCATGTATTCGGTCCTACTTTTTCGAGTTGAGCATGTTTGCGGGAAATTGTAGGAATATTGACGCGAATGTCAGCATTTTCTCCTCTGCCAATTATGAGAGTATCATCACTCACGGGATATTCTTCGATATGTCCGTCGGGAAATTTTATTTTGAGTATTGTCATTTCGTATTTTGCCCGCTCATTATGCTAATCGTAATGATTTTTGATGTTATCGATTATACTTTTGTGATATTATTATTGTAAAGAATAAAAGCTCTCTTTCTTTTGGCTTTTGGATAATTTTGAGCGGAGTTTATAAGATGAATGCTGTTATTGTCAGTCTGATTGCATTTGTTGGCTTTGCGTTTGGGATTTTGATATACTCACGTTGGATTGAAAAAATGCTAGGGGTAAATCCCGGCGAAAAAACACCTGCATATACCAAATATGACGGTGTCGATTATGTTCCCGCCAAAAATTGGCTCGTGTTGTTCGGTCATCATTTTTCCAGTATCGCAGGCGCAGCTCCTATTGTTGGACCTGTAATAGCTGTAAGTATCTGGGGCTGGTCGCCGGTCCTCTTGTGGGTCGTATTAGGAAGCGTTTTGATAGGGGGATTACATGATTTTTCAGCTCTTGTAATTTCCATTAAAAGTCAGGGGCGTTCAATTGCCGATATTTCCGAAGATGTGATTTCCAAACGCGCAAGACTTTTATTTTCTCTTTTTGTGTTTTTTGCGTTGATTTTAGTTGTAGCTGTTTTTGCTTATCTCTGTAGCAAAACAATTGTAACCGATACGAGAGTTGTTTTTCCCTCGCTTGGTCTAATTCCCGTTGCTGTACTCGTCGGTTTTTTGATGTATCGCATAAAGTTCAATCAAATAGCAGCTACTTTAATCGGACTTGGATTATTGGCGGGTCTTATTATTTTTGGTACGTATGTTTCAGTTGATTGGATTTCAGGTTCTTTGAATGTTTGGCTTATTGTTTTATTGATATATGCTTTTATTGCTTCTATTACACCTGTAAATATTTTGCTTCAGCCTCGTGATTATCTTAGCGCGTATTTGCTTTTTTTAGGAGTGATAAGCGGCTATCTGGGTGTTTTTATTACGCGTCCGGTAATGAGTGCTCCGTCTTATGTTTCCGGAAGCGCATTTGAAGCAAGTCTTTGGCCTATGTTATTTGTTACAGTTGCGTGCGGGGCACTTTCGGGATTTCATTCTCTCATTGCTTCCGGTACAACATCAAAGCAAATATCCAATCAGCGATACGCCAGACGAATAGGTTATGGCGCTATGATATTGGAAGGCGCTTTAGCTGTTCTTGCAGTGATATGTGTGAGTGCAGGTTTGCAAGATTTTACGACGTTTAAAGAAATAATGTCCAAAGGCGGACCTATAGCTGCCTTCAGTAACGGATTTGGTGAAATGACGAAACCTATTTTAGCTGGCTTCGGGACAATGATAGGAGTTGTTATCCTTAATGCGTTTATTTTGACAACTCTTGATACAGCTACTCGTATAACACGTTATATTTTCGAGGAGCTGACATCGATAAAAAACAGATGGGTCTCGACATCGATTGTTATCGTTTTAGCGGGTTCTCTTGCATGGGGGGGCAGATGGCGTATAATTTGGCCGACGTTTGGAGCATCAAATCAATTAGTTGCTACTCTCGCTCTATTTGTTACAGCTTGTTGGCTTTTATCGAAAAATAAATCGTTTTGGGTTGCACTTGTACCCGGAATTTTAATGCTTGCGACAACTCTGACAGCTTTGGCGTTGCAGATATTAAAGTATTTTCGTACAGGGCAATATCTCCTGTTAGCTATTTCGGCACTGCTGATAATATTAGCATGTTATGTACTGATTGAAGTAATAGCTGTTTTGGTTGCCGGAAGAAATAGAGGTTGACACCAAAAAGTTTTTCGGGGTAAAGTTACAATCATTTCAATAGAATAAACATCCGATTTGATAGAATATGTTTTTACATCTTAAATAAATCATCATTAAATCAATTCAAAACAAGTAATATTTTGTATAATATACGCATATAATATTTTTCGTGTTATTTTGAGCACAAGCAATATAAAATCGGATTTGGTACAATTTGGGAGAAAAGGTATAATGTCGCTCGTAAAAGCTGTCTTAATCGGTGCGGGCTCAAGAGGTGTGTTAACGTATGGGGGATTTGCCAAGCGATTTCCACAAAGACTTAAATTTGTAGCTGTTGCCGACCCTGATGAGGAACATCGTCATATTTTTGCAAATGAACATGAAATATCAAAGGAGATGCAGTTTAATGATTGGCGGGAATTATTGAGTAAGCCTCAATTGGCTGATGTTCTTGTAAACGCTACGACGGATAGGCTTCATGTTTCCGTAACGGAAGCTGCTCTCGAAAAAGGTTATCACGTTTTACAAGAAAAGCCAATTGCTTCGACAATAGAAGATTGCTTACATTTGCTTAAGATTTCACGACAAACCGATAGGCTATTGCAGATTTGCCACTGTTTACGATATACACCTTATTATTCGACGGCACATGAAATTATCAATTCTGGCAAAATTGGCCAAACGATAACGATTGATTATCAAGAAAATGTAACTTTTGATCATATGGCACACAGTTTTGTTCGCGGAAATTATCGCAATGTCGCCGGTTCGAGTCCTATGCTGATTGCTAAAGCTTGCCATGACCTTGATATACTCGTTTGGTTTGCCGCAGGCAGAAAGCCTATAAGAGTATCGAGTTTCGGGGCATTGACTCATTTTCGTTCAAGCAATGCTCCAATAGGGGCGCCGAAAAGATGTACGGATGGCTGTCCTTACGAGCATGTTTGTCCTTATTCTGCAATTAAGATTTATATAAAGGAATTGGGGCCTAATATCGGTTACGGCGGAGGACAATGGCAGGTTTCGCCTTCGACAGACCCTAAAGTGCGTTGGAAAGCTCTTGAAGAAGGGCCATTCGGACGATGTGTTTATCATTGCGATAACGACGTTGTCGATCATCAAGTCGTAAATATCGAATTTGAAGATGAGCTTACAATAGCATTTACAATGCAAGGATTCGGTGCAGCGTGGCCTAAACATCCGTCTGAACTTTATGGAGCAATTACAGGGGGAGTTGGCAGAACATTTACGGTATTCGGGACGAAAGGTGTATTGCATTCGCCTGTTTACGGCCATCTCGAGCTAACTGATTTCTTGCTAAAACATACGGAAAAAGTGCATACCGGATATCCCGAAGGTTCTCATGGCGGGGGGGATTTCGGGTTGATTCATAGCTTTTTGGATGCAATTGAAAGCGGAGAATACGAAAAATTTGCAAAAGTGTCTGTCGAAGAAGCAATTACGTCTCATATAATAGGTTTTGCAGCTGAGCAGGCACGTTTGGAGCATAAAGTTGTAACAATAGATGAATTTGTGAAATCAGCTAAAGTTAAAATCGAAAATATTCAAGCTGACTGAGTTTGAGGGCAGGACGATGAAATTTAGAATTGCTGAGCAAGAAGAACTCGAGAAGATTTTTGAGTTTTGGAATAAGATTTTTGATTGGGAAAATAATCGTGTTCGAATACTCAAAAATTATGTAGCCGCTGGCGTTTGTGCGGGCACAAATAAAATATTATTGATGGAAGATGAAAACGGGAAACTGGCTGGCTCGGTGTTGAATGTATTATCAACGGTTTTTTACGATGATGTTATCTTGAAAAAAGCATCCGTCGGAGAAGTTTCAATAGATTCCGCTTTACAGGGAAGGGGGCTTGGACACAAATTAATGGAAGAAAATCAAAAGTTTCTCGAATCGATAAACGTTGACTTTGCCAGGCTTGGAGGGCTTACGAAATTTTACTCGCGATTCGGATACGTGTCGGTGCCGACCAAAATGTATGAAATTATTCTTTTGCCAATTTCGGGGGGCGTTAAAAAGATATCGGTTGAAGATTTGATTGTATTGGACAAAGACACTTGTAACGATATTCGGGAGCTAAAGCTGCCTGACGAATTATCTTTATGGGTGAATGTCCACAATGAGTTTCATCGTAAATATTTTTTTTCCGAAATGCTTTCTTTAGAATCTCAAGAATATTGGCGATTACGTTCAAACCCGAATGACAATATACGAATTTTGGGTTGTTTTGATGCAAATAATAATCTCTCGGCATATATTGTAAGCTGGGGCGATGCTTTCGAAAATATTGTAGATATGGGATATAG
>CAZKNI010000118.1:0-2650 GCA_964554055.1 uncultured Phycisphaerae bacterium
CGCTCCGCTCCTCCTCTGGACAAATCAAGTTGTTCGATAACGATAGCTATTCTCATAATTTTCTTTCAAATGTAACTCTTGGCGATTTCCTATTATGGCGTTCGATTCGTTTTGTCTTTCTCATTATTTTCCGAATAAGCCTTTTATCGCTTCCAATAAGTTTAGCTCTGCCAATGTACACTTTAAAAAATCTCATTCTGTCCGTATTGGAAATTATTCTTCGAGGCGAAGAATAATTCAATGCGGACAAATCTTTGATTATCCAACGCTCCTTTCGAAAATAAGGCTTAAAGCATCTCGCCAAATCTATTAAATAAAATATAGGCTCGCCATCATTCCTAAAACTTATGAACACATGCGAAAGATACAAATCTCGATGGCAAAATCCGCTACGATGAAATCGACCGATAAGTTCTCCCAATTGACGAATCCAACGCCTTTTCTGACATAATCCCTGTCCCTGCAAGCCACGAGTAAACATCTTCGGAACAAACTTTTCAAGAGATTGACCTATAATCCCTTCCGTAATTAACGCACTTGCAAACTCGAAACAAAAAAACATTCTTTCCGAATATGCCACAATCACAGGTGTCGGAATACGACAAAGGCTAAGCTGTTTTATCATATATCTCTCATGCCAGCAAATCGAATGCCTTAATGTCCCGCACAAAATTCTATCGAGCTGCTCTTTCAAACGAGGAACTTTTACTCTTTTGAGATAAAACCATTTTCGTTGATTCGAGTGCACTATTTCAAATCGCATTCGAAACCGTCGACCTAGCCCCGATTTTACAAGCTCCGAACCCGATTCGAATTTAAACAACGAATTCCGTTCTAACAAGCCTGCTTCCGCCAAAAACCCCTTAAGCCTCATATTTACAACGCTGCCGTTAACACGCTCATAAAGTTCTTCCTCTTGCAAAGGAATTTCCTCGGGAAAAATTCTCAACGCTCGCATTTCATCCTTAGCACGCAATATCCAGCGCCAACCTTCGGGGAAAAATTTCTGCCACAAATTTCTGCGAACAACACGAGGATGCCCTATATTCAAACCCAGATACCCCTGACCCATACGAATCAAATCTGTCGGCTTGACAAACGCTCTAAAAGACAATAAAAATTTGTCAAGCTGACGAATTCTTTCTTTCGCTGAAACCCCATAAGAAAGCCTATCTATATCTATAAGTGTAAATTTCCAATGAGGCCTATCATCATTTACGCCCTTTACATAATTTACAATCACATGTTTAGCTACAAAATCAGGCCAACATATTCGCCCCTTATGCAATTTGCGAACAAAATCGCCAAGCTCATAAAACAATTGCCTTCTTGCATATACATTTTTTCCGCTACGCACAGGCAAACCGAAATCCCTAAGCTGTTGATAGAGCGTCTTTCCGGATACATGCTTTTGAATCGCAACAGCTTTGCGAGGCAAACTCAAACAACGCCTCTCTATCACACAAAGCAAATCCGCAACATCAACATTAAGCCCTTGAAGCAATTGAGTTGCTTCCAAAGTCTTCATCGCCCTACTCATCGGCAAACGAAATCGACGGCTATCCTCTATTATCTCCCCAAACGGAATTTTCTTTTCCTGACGAATGTATATTATCAATCGCTCTTTATCCGCTTCATCTTCTCTGTCAACTTTATTACTCTCAAATATCGGCAATTCCGTTCGCCATGTTACCCTTTCCCCGTGTTCCCCAACACAAATACCCTCCTGCCATTGTAACAATCGCTTCAACTCAAGCAGATTTTCCCTTTCGAGTAATTTCGAATATTTTGGATTAATATAAATAAAGTCAGCCATAACTTATCTGATAAGCCTTCTCTTTTCGACACGCTCGTCTCGGATTTTGCTATTTATTCTTCTGAAGCTCATCGAGTATATTGCTCGTCGAATGATTTTTTGCGTCGCCTACAATTGCTATACGCCCCCCATAACCCAACACAGTTTCCCTTTCGGGAACATTTTCATACGTATAATCCGTCCCTTTAGCATGCACATCGGGCTTAAGAAGCAAGAGCAATTCATCACACTTTTTAGAATCAAAACTCGTTACGATATCGACACACTCAAAAGCAGCTACGATTTCGAGACGTTTCTCGAGCGGCATTATAGGACGATTCGAACCTTTAAGAGTACGAATCGATTCATCGGAATTTAAGGCAACAATCAAAATATCCGCACACTCTGCCGCTCCGTGTAAATATCGAATATGACCTACATGAATCAAATCGAAACAGCCATTCGTAAAAACAATTGTTTTTCCTTCCGCTTTTAAGTTACGAACTTTCTCTGCCAGCTTTTCATAATCCAATATTATTTTATCATTTCGTTGAATGCTCATTCAAAACCCTCAGCAATTCTTTTTGACTGCAACTCGCTGACCCATATTTCATAACAACAACAGAACCCGCACAATTAGCTAAAAATGCTGACGTATAAAAATCCGCTCCTGCAGCTATCGAAAGCAAAAGCACCGATGCGCACGTATCTCCAGCACCCGTAAGGTCAACTATTTTATCGGTACCCACTGCTGAAACAAATTCATATTCCTCTCGCGATTGATAAACAAGCATACCCTGATTCCCCAGAGTAACAACAACAGCTTTAGGTGAGAGTTCCCGTTTAAGCTTATCC
>CAZKNI010000119.1:0-4680 GCA_964554055.1 uncultured Phycisphaerae bacterium
TGACAAGGATGTTGTGCTTTCTGAAGCTCACAGTGCAAAGTCCGAACTGATAATTGAGAACGGAACAATAACGGTGGGAGGAACTATTTATCTCGGAGGAAAATACGCTTCAGACGATACAGCTTTGTGTCAGATTCGTCTCAAGGGCGGGATACTTAAATGTGAAAATCTGATTTTTAAAAAGAAACTCGGAAAAATTATCTATACCGGCGGGTTACTTCTTGTTAAAGCAGACAATCTCAATAAGAAAAAGATGCGGAAACTGGTCAATAGCGGAAAAATTGACGTCTCCGGAGTAACAAATTGGAAAATTGTTACAGCAGCTAACGGATATACCGAATTGGTCGCGAATTAAAATGCTAACGGTCATATGAGAAATGCCGTAGCTGATATTGTTGTTGCCTTCGGGGCTTATAATCTTCGATTTTGTCATCAAAAAAAGCGATTAATTCATCCTAACATTTTATTTTTGTGATATGATATTATAATTATCGTAATTCGATACAAACAATTGCAAAGATGTGTGAGGCACAAGTTGATGACGCAATATCGGTGTAAGTGGGTTGGAATCTCGGGTCTTGTGTTGATATTCTCTGTTAGTCTTTATGCGGAAAATTGGCCTACGTTTCGGCATGATTATCAGCGAAGCGGTGCCACGAGCGCCAGATTGCAAGCAGCTGCTCTAAAATTAGCATGGGTTTATAAATCGGTATATCCGCCTGTTCCTGCTTGGCATGGGCCTGCTAAATGGGACGCCTATGCCAAAATTCCAAATTTGCGGTCAATGAGAAATTATGATGCTGTCTTTCATCCCATAATAGTTAAACAACGTGTGTATTTCGGTTCCTCGTCGGATGATTCTGTTCATTGTCTCAATCTCGCCGACGGTCGAGAGCTTTGGTGTTTCGTTACGGACGCCCCCGTTCGTATTGCCCCGACTTTTTCAAATGGCAGATTATATTTTGGTTCCGATGATGGCTATGCCTATTGTATAGACGCTGAAAGGGGCAATCTTATATGGAAATACTCTCCTAAGCCCGACAGTAGATTAATAATAAATAATAGTCGTTTCATTTCGCAGTGGCCTGTGCGAACAGGTGTTGTTGTCGATAAGGGAATAGCATATTTTGCTAATTCGCTTCTTCCGTGGAAGCATTCCTATCTTACAGCTGTCGATGCTGTTACCGGGAAAGTGATTTTCCAGAGAGAGTTTAAGCAAATTATCGCAAAAGGTATGATTACGATGGAAGGGCCTTTTTCCGTTTCGTCGAATTATCTCATTTCGCCCCGTGGCCGTATGTCTCCTCTGCTGTTCGATAGAAAAGACGGAAAATATGAAGGATTACTGAACACGGGAACAGGTCAACTTGGTCGCGGTGGAGCTTTTGTTGTTTTGTGTGAAAATGACATAGCGTGTTACGGTCCGGGCAATAAAAACTGGTCTATTGATGCGTTTATAACAACAAAAAGGGAAAAAATATTAAGTTATCCCAATGGCAATGCAATAA
Organism: uncultured Phycisphaerae bacterium; assembly: GCA_964554055.1. Lineage (GTDB taxonomy): Bacteria > Planctomycetota > Phycisphaerae > JAAYCJ01 > JAAYCJ01 > S014-18. The sequence continues at coordinate 1,509 of CAZKNI010000119.1, forward strand.
CTGTATCCCGAGATTTCTGTTATATTATTACAAATGATTCGGTATGCGCATATCATAAAAAGACTAAAAAGTTAGCGTGGCAAGAAGGAGTTATTTTTCCGTGTGAGCTGATATTAGCTGATGATGTTCTTTTTGTTGGAAGCAAAGGCAATGTAACTGCTTTTCATGCGCTCGACGGAAAAAAATTATGGCATGCTAATGTCGATGGAAAGGCATACGGATTAGCAGCTGCAAATGAAACTCTCATCGTAAGCACTGACGAAGGAATGATTTATTGTTTTAAGCCGGATTCGGAGAATATCAAATATGCAACCGTGAAAACAATATCCGCTCCATCGATTTCGGACATGGGACTGTTGGACTGCTGGATATTTGAAAAGAAATATTTCAGCGGCAACAAGTTTGTTAATGCTAATATTTCTCGGAATCTTCCGGCAATACTTTTGGGAAAACCTGTTTTTCGAAAAGTAGGCCAATATTCCGCTTTGTCTTTCAATGGAGAAACAACGTCTATTTGTGTAACAAATGATATTTCTAAAGCGAAGCTTCCTACGAAGGATATTACGGTAACTGCATGGGTCAAAATCGATGAGCCAATCGTTTGGGGCGGCATTGTCGGAGCTTTTCAGGATAATGAAGACTTTGAGCGAGGTTGGCTTTTGGGATATTCGAATTCCGGATTTTATTTTAAGCTAAAAAGTGAAAGGGATAGCGGAAAATTTGTGTCTCTTTTCTCCCGTGATGCTTTTAAGATGGGATATTGGTATCACGTAGCGGGTACTTATGACGGCAATGTTATGAAGCTATATGTTAACGGTAAGGAAGTTGCAAGTAGCAGCCAAGCTCAAGGAAATATACTTTATCCGCCAAGTGCATTTTATGAAATCGGGGCATATCATGATAAGGACGAATATAATCGCTTGAAAGGAGCGATAAATGAAATACGCGTTTATGAACAAGCATTGTCAGCAGAGAAAATAAGTAAATTGTTCGAGGATAAAGCAAAGGGATTTCCGCAAATTGTACATACAAAGCAGGAATTTTATGATGTTGCTGTCGGCCCTTATTTGCAATTTATCGATTATGATAAAGCTGTCGTCCGTTGGCAGACACGAAAGCCTTGTGCGACAATTTTGGAATATTATGATGCGGGTGATGTCAATCGCAAGATAATTAGCAAGATAGATAATATACGTAAAAGAGAACATCGAGTTGTTATAGAAGGATTGGAAAGAAACAATCTGTATAAATATTATGTGATAACAGAAATTGCCGGAAAAAAGAAAAGGACAAAAGATTTCGATATAGATACGTTTTTCAATTTTGTGCCGCAGCCTATCAAAGGTAAACCTTCTGACATTTATAAAACGCAGGCAAAAAATATTTTGTCGATTGCAAAAATATATCCGTCAAGAGGAATTTGCATCGTCTTTGACAGCGGGAGAAACGGCGAATTAGCTTATGAGTTAGCAAGGCAGAGTCAATTTTATGTTGTTGGCGTAGATGACAGTCTTAAAAAAGTTTGTTTAGTACGGAAAAATTTGGTCGGAAAAAGGCTTTACGGAAATAGATTAACATTTCGGTATATTACCGATGTTGAAAAGCTTCCGTTTACAGGGAATATTGCTACGTTAATCGTCAATAATCGCAGCTTAAACAATAATAAAGCTGCAGAAGAAATTTATAGAGTGCTTCAACCTAATGGCGGAATGGCAATCATGTATAACATCAAGCAAAAGCAAAAATACAAAATCATTAGAAAATCACCCTTAGCGAGTGCTGGGGTCTGGACTCATATGTACGGAAGAGCGGATAACTCTACATACGGAGGAGAGACTCTCAGCGGAGCTAAAAAAACAAATGATATGATGATACAGTGGATAGGCAGGCCCGGCCCAAAATTTCATTCCGACCGAAACGGCAGGCCTTCTTCTCCTTTAGCTATCAATGGAAGATTATTTTTTCATGGATTAGACCGTATCGCAGGCATAGATGCTTACAACGGAACGATATTATGGTCGTTGGAAATACCCGAAATGATGCGATTCAACATTCCTAGGGATTGTGGCTTTTGGTGTGCGGATAACGATTATCTCTATCTTGCTGTTCGTAATTTCTGTTGGAAAATAAGGGCATCCGATGGAGAGATTAAACAATTCTTTCCGGTTATTTCCGGGCCTAAATCCAAGTGGAATTATAGCTGGGGCTATGTTGCGCGCGAGAAAAATTTTCTTATTGGTAGCGCTGTCAAAAGAGGTGCATCAAATACGAAATTTTGGGGTCCTGAATATAAGTATGGTTGGGCAAATGAGATTGCTTATGCCAAAGTGTGCAGCGATAATCTTTTCGCTCTTGATGCCAGCTCCGGAAGACCTGTCTGGACATATCAAAATGGAGTTATCATAAATCCTACGATTACGATAGGTGATAATTGTGTGTATTTTCTCGAATGCCGTAACGGGAAAATTCTGTCCCGCAATAATCGTCGCATAGCTGATGCCGCATTGTGGAAAAATTTGTTTTTTGTTTCTCTCGATATAAGGACAGGTAATCGGAATTGGTGTAAGCCGCTAAAAATTGTTTCCGGACTAACAGCGATTTATTTAGCCTACAGCGACGATATACTGACTCTCGTTTCTTCTTCGAGTGGCAAATATTATGTTTATACTTATAAAGCCGAAACCGGTTCATTGATATGGAAATGTAACTTTCCTTGGCCATATAATCATCATGGCGGCGATATTAATCGTCCCGCTATTGTTGACGGGATACTTTACATTCGCCCCAAGGTTTTTGAACTCAAAAGCGGTAACGAAATCCATGCAAAGGGATTTTGGGGATGTTGTGGAACTTATTCAGCCTATAAACATGGCTTGATTATGAGAAGGGGCGGAATCATTTCTATTTGGGCGTTGCCGGATGGAAGAACGGTAAGCGGCTGGCATCGATTGAGGCCAAATTGCTGGCTTAGCGCAATACCGGCATGCGGAATGCTGCTTGCACCGGAAGACGGAGGCGGCTGCAGCTGCGGAATATGGATGGAAACATCTGTCGGGTTTATTCCCAAAAATGCAAAATAAAAGATAAAGATAAAAATAAAATCTGTTTGCGATTTTTGTGATTATTTTTGAGTTTAACAATGTATGAGCAAAATTCCAAAGTAACTTTCGGC
>CAZKNI010000120.1:0-3684 GCA_964554055.1 uncultured Phycisphaerae bacterium
CCTATTAAAATGCAAGACTCCGACGATAGGATAAATTGTTCTCAGCCATGCCTTGTTGAAATAATATCCGAACACCCTATCGTCGCACAATTACCTTTTACGGAATGTCCGCCCGGAATTGGCGGGTACAACCTGCTACAAGCTAAATCTAATGCTAATGTTATACTTGCTTCGCGGCAATTTAAAGTCAATGTAAATGATGGCAAATTCCGCTTTATGGCTGAAGAACAAGCACAACCTTTGTTGATTATCGGCGAATATCAAAATGGCAGAACTCTTGCGTTCGCAAGCGACGTTGCCCCGCATTGGGTAGGCGGACTCGTTGATTGGGGCGACAAGAGAATTTGCGCATGTGCAACCAAACATGGGGCTGAAGCAATCGAGGTTGGCAATCATTATTCTCAGCTGTTTGTAAATATGATTAAATGGGTCGCTAAATTTAACGTCTGACAAACGGAATTGATTTCTGTTCTTCAAACCTATCGTGATATTTTCTCGGCTGATAAAGCTGAAACTGCAAACCTCTTAGATATTCTTGAGGACCGGCGTTTCTTATGATTTCAATCAGAGCGCCTATCTGTTTTTGCGAACGGAAAGCGGCAATTCCCGCGAGCTTCTTTTCAAGAGCTGACACCGGAGCTTTTAGCCTAACATTTGGCGGCTCAGGAAAATCACAATAAACCCCTAATTCGATTACATGAGGAACTTTTTCAAGAGGCTTACCTAATTCAGGCCAAATATCCCCGGCAGCATGAAATAAACTTATAAGTAACTCCTCGTGAACAAACTTATGATCAGGATGCAAATCACTTGAAGTCGGAACAAAGCACTGTGTCGGACGAATTTGCCTAAGATAATATGTAAAGGCATTTTGCATACCCGTATGCGCTTCGAAAATGCCAACATCATCATTATTAGCAGGTCTCCGACCGCGATAGAAATTCAATCGACAATCCGGAAATCCAAGCCAGATAATATGACTCTTGGGAATGCCAAGAGAATGATAGCACTCATACGTTTCTTTTTTCCTTATCTCGGAAATTGTTTCGCGCTCTTGTTCGCTACAATATCCCATGCTGCCATCGGTAACAATCATTATATATACGGGCACTTTTTCCTTACGTGCCAGCTGCATTATTAGTCCGCCTCCTATAACGGCATCATCATCGTGCGGACTTACAAATAAGAATTTTTCATTATCGCCCTGCCAACTTCGCGAAACACTTGAAAGAGTATGTCCGACACGGCGTTCATTTCCTACAAGTCTGACAACTTCATATTGTTGAGTCATCGTGAAATTTCTCCGTTATTATAAATGTATAATCGTAAATTAGCCCACAAACTCATTTCCTACTTTTCTCGCACGAGTTGGCTTGTCGAGATTGATATTCAAAGAGACGCCAACCTCAACAAGAATATTCCAGCCAGCAGCTAAATATACGTAATTCGTGAGCACATTTACATCAGGCACACAAATTGTCGGGAATATCGTATCTTGTGTTGAAATAGCGAAAACCTTCATTCCGACACCCTGAACTAATGTCTCTTTTATCTTTTCGAGTTCAGCTTCAAACGGATTGATAAATATAACGACATCGTTAGAGTCCATAACTTCTTCTATGCCGTGCACTGCGTATGTTCCTTCGAGATAATCGCTTTTTTTGCGTGTAATCTCGTTTGTCTTTAGCGTTAGCTCTTCAGCTACTCCGTCATTTCTACCTGCGAAATATATTGTTCCCGCATTAGCAATTGCATCAACGATTTGTTTGTCAATATTTATTGTAAGGGCATTTTCGACAGCATCGCCAAGAACAGCAAACTTATCGGATAAGCTATTGCCCGCAAAATTAGCTAACAGCTCCTGATAAAACAAAGCTTGCTCAGCTACGCTTTTAGTAGCGGCAACAGCATCTTCCTTGCCACAGCTAAGAACAAAAGCTTGTTTCGAAAGCGATTCCAGCTTTGTCCCTTCATTGGCTGTCAGACCAAATAAATTTTTATGTCCCGCTTTGCCAAGTTTGTCAAACAGCCAAATTACTTCTTTTGTCTTTCCGCTGTTAGATGCAGCGAAAACAACGAACTTACTTAAATCATACTCTCCTGCTTGTCTGCCACCTTCTGTTGCAAGATTCAAATCCAAGCCATCACACATAGCGTGATATATCGCATTTTTAGCAGGAAAGATTCGGCTTGAACCTTCACCGGTAAAAAACAAACGCCCTGCTTTCTTAATTTCGGAAATTACATCATCGGCATTGTTTAGCTGAAACTTTCTGAGAATATCAGGGGTTTCCAGCATTTCTCGAACAAGTGCAAATTGTGAATATTTTTGCTCGTTATTCATAATACAAACTCCTTATGTTTATAATTTAGGTTTGACAAAAGATAATTTTCCATACTCCGGAAGCTCACCTACAAGCGGGCGAAGATATTTTATAAACTCATCTGTAACGAAATTACCTTCTGCATTGATAAATGCGTCGGGCATTGGCTTTGCGCGAACAGCAACTTCGTTCAAAGGAACCTCGCCCGTCGTACATTTATATTCGGAACCTTGTTCCCTGACAAGCGTAACCATTAAACCTGTTTTTCCTTCTTGTGCAAGTTTCACAGCTTGCTGGCCTGCCATATAGGCTTCGTCAATATCATGCGGAACAACTCTATCGGCGGCAGACATAGGCAACGATTCTGTAATTTGAAATTCGCCCCTAAATCCAAACTCATCAGCTATCATACGATGTAAAACAATAGCTACACTCGTTCCTCCCATAGCTCCAAATTCGACATTCCCAAATTTATCTTTAACTTGCGATGCGGAAACAGGCGTGCCATCGGCGTATTTTATCCCTTCGCCACAGACGATAGAAACCCAGCCGAACTTATCATAACTCTTTTTGACATCAGCTAAAAATTTATCTTTCTCAAAAGGCCTTTCAGGCAGACATAGAATATGAGGAGCTTCTTCTTCGCTGCGTTTACCTGCAACAGAGGCAGCTGTCAGCCAACCTGCATCGCGACCTATCGCCTGAAATATAACAAATTGATCAACTTTTTGCATATCACGAGCTAAAATACCTGCATGCATAACGGAAAGAGCAATATATCTCGCTGCACTCGGAAATCCAGGCGTGTGATCTGTACCGTAAAGGTCATTGTCAACTGTTTTGGGTACACCTATGCCAACCAAATCGTAATTATTCTCTTTGGCATACTTTTCGACCCGATGAATTGTATCCATCGTGTCATTTCCGCCAATAAGAAATATATATCGAATGTTATATCGCTTTAATTTCTCGAGAATTATAGGCAAATCGTCATCTTTCAATTTATGACGACAACTTCCAAGAGCACTCGCAGGAGTCATTTTTACCTTTTCAAGAGTTTCCTTAGATTCCGCGCCTATATCAATTATATTGTCTTGCATGAAACCTTCGATACCAAATCGCATGCCAAGAACTTTGTCGATTTCGCTACACTGCATTGCAGCCTGTACAACACCTATCATAGACGCATTAATTACAGATGTAGGCCCGCCCGATTGACCTATTATAGCGTTACCTTTAATCACAACATATTTCTCCTGTAAATATACATCCTAAAATAATCAATCGTTACATCGTCCGAGGAAACATTTTTATGTATTATTTATGTCTCGGAAAGGAAAATTGTAATAATTTATTTGCA
>CAZKNI010000121.1:0-3411 GCA_964554055.1 uncultured Phycisphaerae bacterium
CGATTTGCTCCCGAAGGAGCAAGACGAGCTGCATTTAAAATTCGCTCCAGCAAATCGGATGCAATTTTTTTCTGCTGATATAATCTTATCGTCCGTCTCGTGCATATCGCTTTATACGTATCCATAAATTATCTCCTGTTATTATCTATCTGCTTTGCAATCATTTCGTTCACGCTCCCCATACGATAACCTTTTAAATCCGCTGATATATATAAAAACCCTAATTCACTCAATTTTTCCACAATTTTTTTTCGGAAATCGTCTCGGACTAATTTTTCTATATCCTTCGATAGGACTTCTATTCTGGCAATTTCCTTATGAACACGTACACGTACGACATCAAATCCAAGCTGACGAATAAATGTTTCCGCTTTATCTATTTTTTTCAGTAACACACAATCAAGGACATCTCCATAAGCGACTCTTGTAACAAGGCAGGGATTAGCTGGAATATTCCAATTTGGCAATCCGATTTTTCGGGCAATTTCTCTTATTTCCGTTTTAGTCAGCTTAGCTTCTTGAAGCGGGCAAATAATTCCAAGCTCTTCTATCGCTTTATGTCCCGGACGATAATCTGAGACATCATCCGCATTTTCACCCGCGATAACAGCATTATATCCTTGTTCCTTAGCTAATTTTTTCAGGTGCCCCATAATAGCTTTTTTACAATAATAACATCTCAAAGAAGTGTTTGCCAGAAATTCAGTGTTATTCATTGCGGGATTTTCACAAAATATCAGCTTGGCGCCTACGATTTTGGCTATTTTTTGAGCTTGTAATTTTTCTTCTGAAGGATACATCGACCCGATAGCTGTTACTGCAAGAACATTTTCCTTACCCAGACAATCGTAAGCTAATTTAAGCAAAACGGAGCTATCTACTCCGCCTGAAAATGCAACAATAACTTTTTCAAGTTTTGTGAGCAATGCGTTAATGAGAGATATTTTCTTATCCATATCGGAATCATATTGGCAACATTCGTATTTTTTATGTTATGCTCTAACAGTTGCGGGGGAACTTATTTCATTATAGCCAGCTAATTTTAGTGCAGGCATTTCCTGCATTGCAACGTCGTATCCGCTTAACACAGGTTTACGATTGCGTAAAAAGACAATTTCCCACAAATCCACATTATTAACTTTATATCTGAAATCTACTTGTAAATGTGTGTTTTGTAAAAGTTCATGCAAATTCAAGTCGCTACGCCAGCCAATTTTAATGCATATCGGATTCAGTATTTTTTCAAGCCAAGCCATTAGCTTATAGCCCGATTGAAAATGATTTATTATTACGACACGGGCGTCGGGCTTAGCAACTCGCTTTATATGATTCATCAGTTTGATAGGATCGGAAACAACCGTTACGACATGGCTAATCAAAATATGATCGAAACTGTTTTCTGCAAAAGGCATAAACATAGCATCCGCCAACGCTAAGGATGCATTCGTTAAGTTTCTTTCTTTGATTCGTTCCTGTGCTTTTTTCAACATTCCTTCGGAAATGTCTATTCCGATAACTTTGCAATGTTTCGGATATGTTTCAAGTGAGACGCCCGTTCCAATTCCTATGTCCAGCACATATTGACCAGGCTGAATATTCATACGCGAAATGGCGTTTCTTTGACGTCTTCTTATCATGTTTCCTAAAAGTTCGTCGTAAAAATACGATTGTATGTTATATATTTTCCGTGTTGTATGTTCTTTCATGCCCATAAAAAATACCTCAAAATTGTAATAAAACTTTATTCAGTTTATATTATTAATATTATTCAAGCAAGTATTTTGTGGATTTATTCCTGATGATTTGTATGATTGTAAGACAATAAACACAAAACACATTATTGTGATATATAAACAAATTCAAGAAAGGTAACCGGAAATGACTGTTCAGATAGGGTTTATAGGTGCAGGCGGGATTGCAGGTGCGCATATCAATGCGATAAAGCGAATTCCTCAGGCAAAAATAATAGCAATTGCCGACATTGAAATTGAAAAAGCACGTCAACGCGCTGAGCTTGTCGATGCGCAGGCATTCTCCGATTTCAGAGAAATGATAGACAAGACACAATTAGATGCAATCTGGCTTTGCACTCCTCAAAATGTTCGTGCTGAGCCGATAAAAGTTGCCATCGAAAAAGGCATTCCCGTCTTTACCGAAAAACCGGTAGCTGACTGTCTTGAAACAGCTAAAGCAATTGAGAAACAAATAAAATCTTCGAATCATCCCGTAGCTGTCGGATATGTATTAAGATATATGAAAATTGTCGATAAAGTCAGGGAATTAATAGCGAATGATAATATTTCTCTTATAAATTCCGTCTATTGTTGCCCGATGAGTCTTGATTACAAGAGGGGCAATTCTTCTCGTAACTGGTTTTTTCAAAAAGAAATATCGGGCGGACCTATTGGCGACCAGGCAACTCATTTGTTTGATTTATTGCGATTTTTAAAGGGTGAAGTGTCTGAAGTTTACGCAATGGCAAACAATGTAATACATCCCAAAACCGGTTCATATACAATAGAAGATGTATATGCTATCGCTTTTAAATTTGAAGACGGCTCGCTTGGCACTCATGGCCATACGTGGGGCCATAGCCGTTGGGTTTCCGCTATCACTCTGTTTGGCGAGAAAGGAAGATATGAATTGGATTTTTCGGGAAAATTGACTTATACAATAGGAGATAACGAACCTATTACGGAAAATCCCGAAGATGTTCCAATGTATAATGAAGACATTGCTTTTATAGAAATGATTAAAAAACAAGATTTTTCCAATATGAGAAGCACATATTCCGACGGAGTAAAAACACTCGAATTAACAACCAAATGTCTCGAAATACAAAATAATCCTTTGGCGAAACATATATAATCGCGATATAAATGAAATATAATTGTTTCGAAAGCAATCAACACGAAAAATAAGAGCAGAACACATGAAACAGGTACAAGGTATCGTTGAAATTCTTCCGCGGGGCGAGGGTCAAGTTCGTCCTATAATGTTGGGTTTGCCTGCAAGGCGCAGCGACCCGTTAATTAGCAGGGATATGATACGTCAATTCTCGATTCGTGAAGGAGCATTTGTAACTGCTGAGATAACGGACAAATCCGGAAGCAAGTCAATGCAGCAAACGAGGGTTTCCGGAATAACCGAAATATGCGGGCTTAAGCCCGAAGACTGGAAAACGCTCAGTCCGTTTGAAGAAAAAACGGTTATCGACCCTCAGCCGCAAATTATACTCGAACCAAAACAGAAGAATTTGGAAATTCCGTACAGCAATCTTTCCGTTCGAGCGATAGACCTGATTTGCCCGCTCGGGTTTGGTCAGCGAGCTGTTATTGTTGCCCCGCCCCGAAACGGAAAGACCGTTTTGCTTCAACAAATAGCTATCGCAATAAAAAATAATTTTCCGAA
>CAZKNI010000122.1:0-5313 GCA_964554055.1 uncultured Phycisphaerae bacterium
TTTCGGACATTTCGGGTATTTATTCCGTTTTGTAAATGTTATTCGATATATAATGATATTCATAATTGTTTGTGTAAGACATATAATTATAATACTCTTTATGAAAATCGATATATTATGAATTATAATGCATACAGTACGTTAATAAAAGAAAATGTAAAGGTGATTATGGAAGAGAAACAGGTACAACAGGGTGTATTGGAACAGACTCACACGAAGACGCGTACGCCTCCTCCGTATAAAGTTATTTTACATAACGATGACGTTAATGATATGCTTTACGTTGTCGATACGATTTTTCGATTGACGCCATTGTCGGCAGAGCAGGCATATAGGAAAATGCTCGAGGCTCATAAAACGGGATTGGCTGTTTTGCTTGTTTGTCATAAAGAGCGTGCGGAATTATATCAGGAGCAATTTCATTCTTGCGGCTTGACGGTAACAATAGAGCCCGAGTAAGCTGTGTGTTTTATCTTTAATATAAGAAGGAGTATTTTCAATGGGTATAACTCTTTGGCAATATTATTTGAATAGAGCTGCGAGCTTAGCTAAAAATGCATTTAAGGGTATACAGACGCTTGAGGATTGGGAAAAGGTTCGCCAACAGGTCAAGGATGATTTTTTAAAATCGATAGGTCTTTGGCCCGTGCCTGAAAGATGTGATTTGAAAGTTACCGAAACAGGGGAATTTTCGGGAAGAGGGTATCGTGCAAAAAAGATAGCATATCAGGTTTTCCCCGATTGCTGGTCGTCAGCTAATTTTTATTTGCCTGACCCTTTGCCCGAGGGACAGGGTAAGCTGCCCGGTGTTTTGTTTGTTTGCGGACATCATGCGTCGGGGACGTGGGGCTATCAAGATCACGCTGCTTTATGGGCGCGCAGGGGTTATGCCTGTTTGATTTTTGATACACTCGAGCAGACGGATAATATTGGCACGCATAAAGGATTGATAGGAGGATTTCGAAATGATTGGATTTCGATGGGATATTCCGCTGTTGCCGGTGAAGTTCTAAATTCTATGCGTGCTCTTGATGTTTTTTGTGAGATGTCAGAGGTTGATGTTGAGCGTATAGGAGCGACCGGAATATCAGGTGGCGGCGCAAACAGTTTTTATGTAACAATTGCGGACGAAAGGATAAAAGCTCTTGCAACGGTTGCAGGTGTTGCGACTCCGGAGTACACGCTTGCCAGTAGGCATTTGCCTCATCATTGTGATTGTATGTATTTTCATAATCCTTTCGGGTATGATACGTCTGAATTTGCAGCGGTTATAGCTCCGAGACCCGTATTGTTTTGTTATGCGTCGGAAGATAGCTTATTTTCAAATGAAGAATATAGGACACTTGTTAATCGTACGAAGAAGATTTATCAGTTATATGATTGTCCGGATAAGTGTCAATTGTTTGAGTATCCCGGCCCGCATGCATATCGCGAAGAGACAATCGAGGCAATCAATAACTGGTTTGACAAATACGTTGCAGGCAAGGAGCATCCGATGCTTCAGCGTACGGATTATGAGCATAGATTTCAAGCAGTGTCTGTTTTTCAAGGTAAATTGCCGGTTCCCGACAGAGTCGATATGTTGCCCGAGCTAATCACACCTCAACCTAATATCAAATTGCCCGAAGATGAGACGGAATGGCGGGAGATTAAAGGTGAGATAATAAATAAGTTAAAGGAAAATGTATTTTATAATATTGAAAATTCGTCTCCTCAATTTGAAATTTCGCAAAGAGGTGATTGGTTTGCCAATAAAGAAGGGCTGCGATATCTTAAATTTTCCGGAGCAGTTGATGATGTTGATATTTGGGTCGAAATCTGGCAGCCTGCTGCGCATGGCGATATTGTTGTAATAGCTGTTGCTGACGAAGAGCTTGATGCGGAACGCCTTCGAGCGGAAACATGGGATAATGCATCGGGAATGAAGTTTACATTTGTTTATATCGAGCCTCGGTGTAGCGGATTTAACGCTGTGCGCGATAATGAGCAAACAATGATTCTCAGAGCGGGTGCATTGACGGGTAAAACGCCTGTTATGTTGATTATGGAAGATTTGAAGTGCATAATGCCGTTCCTTTACAAACTTGAGATGTTGAAGGATAAAAGATTTTATTTTTGTGGCTGGCGGGATTCAGCTGTTGCAGCTTTATATTATTCGGTTCTTAACAAGAATGTCAGCGGGACGATATTTAACGAGTTGCCAATGTCACATAAAGCGGGAGGCTATATTCCCGGAATTTTGAGAGTAACGGATATAGAGCATGCGATAGGATTGCTCGCCCCTAATTTTGTGGGGTTGATAAATAGTCCTCAGCCTCGCTCTTCCTGGTCGAGCCGAGCGTATGAACGCTTGAATTGTGCTGATAGACATATTGTTAGCGGCTCGTTATGTAATGTTTTTAGAAAAATGATGTAAAAATCACGTTATTCGCAAAAATTAGTTGCTTTTAAATTTCTATATAGATAAAATACACGCTTTAGTGATTGAATGTGAAATTTGTAACAGCGAATTTTATTTGAAAGGTGAATTTGAGCTATGTTGCCACAGATATTGCCAAAAGAGAAAGTTTCGTCCTTCGTTAAACTTCTTCAACAGACCTATCGAGTTGTGGGGCCTACCGTAAAGGAAAAAGGATTTTATGATTATCAGCCAATAGATGACCCCGAAGAACTTACGCTTGATTATAACATTACAGTAGCTTCTCCCAAACGATATTTTTTCCCTGCATTTGATGTTCTGTTGAAATATCAAAAAGAACAAGCTAAGGATATTTTGAAATCACAAGTTGAAGTCGAAAGGACTGTTTTATTTGGAGTGCATCCTTGTGATATATATGCGACGTGGGTTTTGGATGATGTGTTTAGCAAGGATACAAAAGACCCTTATTATTTGGCACGAAGAGAACGTGCTGTAATAATAGGGCTTGATTGTAATAAGCCCTGTGACGAGAAGAGTTTTTGTTTTGACATGGGCTCGTTGAATACGGATAAAGGGTTTGATTTAATGCTTACGGATATCGGCGATAGATATTACGTTGAAGTTGCAACAGACCTTGGGCAAAATCTTATCGAACAATCAGATGATTTTGCTCCGGCATCGTCAGCAGATCATTCAGCTCTTCAAAAGTTCAAGGAAGCTAAACAATCTAATTTCAAACACAAGATTCCTTACGATACAAAATATTTGCCAGAACTCTTGGAACATAGCTATGATTCTCTTATTTGGGAGGCAAATGCTCGAAGGTGTTTTTCTTGCGGACAATGCAATTTGATTTGTCCGACATGTTATTGTTTTGATATTCTTGACGAAGACGAGATAACGCTAAAAGAAGGTCAACGTGTTCGTAAATGGGACGGCTGTCAGCTTAGAGGGTTTGCTGAAGTTGCCGGGGGCGAAAATTTTCGGCCTAATGCGGGTGAACGTCTCAGGCACAGAATGATGCGAAAAGGTCATTATATGAAACTCTTGTTCGGTAAGCTCGGTTGCGTCGGGTGTGGCCGATGCGATAGGAATTGCCCCGCTGATATAAGTGTTTTGCGGACATATCAACAGATAGCAGCTGCGAACGAAGCTGCTGTTTAATTCGATAAGGAAATTTCTGTTCGGTTTTCAAGAAAGGAAGAATAATAATGAGCTCTTTAGCTACGATTGAATTGGATGCACAAGCGAGTCCCTATATGCCTATCCCTGCGAAACTTGTTCATGCTGAGCAGTTCACCGAAAAAGAGAGATTTTTTCGATGGGAATTGCCAACAGAATTGGAAATCAAAGCGGGTCAATTTATTCAAGTCGGCATTATGGGGGTTGGCGAAGCACCTATTAGCATTACATCTGCTCCCGGAAAAAGAACATCTATTGATATGTGTATAAGAGCTGTTGGCGATGTAACGAATGCATTGCATCGACTGGAAGTTGGCCAAACAGCTTGGATGCGTGGCCCGTTTGGAAACGGCTATGATGTAAAAGAGTGCGAAGGTCAGGACGTTTTGTTTGTAGCAGGCGGATTAGGATTGGCACCGTGCCGAAGCTTTATTGCAGGCGTGCTCGACAATCGCGACAAATACGGTGATGTAACAATCCTTTACGGAGCACGAACTCCTGCTGATATGCTATTTAAAAATGATATAGAAGAATGGGCTGCTAGGAAAGATGTAAAATTACTCGTTACCGTCGATAAAGGCGACGGACAGTGGGCAGGGCATGTCGGATTGATTACGACTTTGTTCCGCAAGCTCACCGTTGATCCGACAAATACAACGGTGTTTATCATAGGCCCGCCTATTATGTTTAAGTTTGCGGTGCTTGAGGTTTTAGCACTCGGCGTTCCCGAAAATCGTATTTATTGTTCGCTGGAAAGAAGAATGAAATGTGCGTTAGGTGTTTGCGGACATTGTCAAATACGTGAAGTTTATGTATGTAAAGAAGGTCCTGTCTTTACATATCAACGGGTTAAACGAATGCGAGAGGGGATATAAAATCTGTGATTTTTGTACATAATAATTTATTTTGTTGCAATATTTTGTTGAAAAGTAGAATGAGAGGTGTTCGATGAGTAAGCCTAAAGTTGCAGTATTCAGCTTTACCGGATGCGAAGGGTGTAGCCTTGAGATATTAAATTGCGAGGATGAAATTCCGGAAATACTTAATCATGTAGAATTTGTCAATTTCCGGGAAGCTATGTCCGAGCGTTCCGATGATTATGAGATTGCTTTTATAGATGGCGCGATTACAACTCCTTCGGATGTAGAGGAAATCAAGTATATCCGTGAGCGTGCCAAGGTTCTTGTGCCGATAGGCGCTTGTGCTACGTTAGGGGGCTTGAATTGTTTGAAAAACTTTAAAGGTTTGGATTATTGTCTGAAAAAAGTTTATGGCGATAAAGCTGACTGGTTTCAGACAATAGAAGCACAGCCGGTTGAAGCTGTTGTTCCTGTTGAACTGAAGATTTATGGCTGTCCTCCGCCTAAGAGTGAGATTCTCGAAGTTATCAAAGCTGTGCTTTCCGGAAGGACGCCTCGTATTCCGAATTATCCTGTTTGCGTCGAATGTAAACAAAAGGGTAATGTCTGTCAGTGGCTAAAGGGTAATGTTTGTATGGGTGTCGTTGCCAGGGCGGGCTGCGGTGCTATTTGTCCGAGTTATGGAAAGGCTTGTGTTGCATGTAGAGGCTTAATTGATGATGCTGAAAACAATGCTTGCAAGGAAGTTATGATGGAGCATGGCCTTACGATGGAACAGGTATTAAAAGAATATCAGCTTTATAACGGCTTTTATGATGTAGCTAAAGAATGAAGTTTTAAGTGTTAAAGATG
>CAZKNI010000123.1:0-4797 GCA_964554055.1 uncultured Phycisphaerae bacterium
CAACGATATAATAATCTGAAAAGGGGCATAATTACAAGAGCAGCTTGCAGAATAATAATTTGCATAATTGTCAGCTCGAGCAGTTCAGCAGCTATGCCCATAAGTGCATATCGAATAAATCTGCCGCTGGCTTGTGCAAAGAAAAACTTGCTCAGCGGATAATTCGAAATTATCGCAATCCATCGAGCTGGATCCGCTGGAATAGGAATGACGTTGAAGACAAGCTGAATCATAAATGGCCAAGTCTGAAAAATCTTTAAAGCGAATTCGTATAATTTCGTTTGTCGAATTATTTTCATTTTTCCAAGTCGAAGCAGATATCCGCCCAGATGATATTCGTTGATATGAGCGATTCCGGTTGCTAATGCGCCTAAAGCAGCGACAATTAAAATCCGCCAAACGGGAACAATAAAGCCTAATCCGCCAGCTGGCGAACAGAGAAACAAAACAAACCAGCTTGTAGGAATCGGGACGAAAGTACAAGCAAGCGAGAAATAGAACATATATAAACAAATTAGCCAAAGGCCTTTCGCCCAGAGAAGAGATTCGTTGCTATAACGGGT
Organism: uncultured Phycisphaerae bacterium; assembly: GCA_964554055.1. Classification (GTDB taxonomy): domain Bacteria; phylum Planctomycetota; class Phycisphaerae; order JAAYCJ01; family JAAYCJ01; genus S014-18. Next base: position 564 of record CAZKNI010000123.1, read on the forward strand.
AAACGCCCAGCTGCTGATAATAGACAGAGTAATAAGATATAAGCAATAGACAGCAAACCAGTGCCTAAGTTTGAGATTGTCATCCGTTTGCTGAGGCGTTGCGAAAATTAGTTTTATGATTTTGTTTTTTGTCAGCTTTGCCATGATTTGCTTGTTATTGTTTGTTTATTTTATGCTGCCTGTTTTGCCGTGTAATTATAACCGAAAAAATTCGCTTATTCGAGAATAGGAAAACTTATTATCTTATTATCGAACAATTTTTCCGTCTTTCATATAGATAATACGGTCTGCCAGCTGAGCAAGTTCGGGATTGTGTGTTACCATAATCGTTGTTTGATTGTGCTCTCGATTATATTCTTTAATCAAAGCCATTACCGATTCCGCATTTTCACTGTCGAGATTTCCTGTCGGTTCGTCCGCTAACAAGATTGCGGGACGATGAATAATTGCTCGTATAAAAGCAAGTCGTTGTTGTTGTCCGGTACTGAGCTGTTGAGGTTTGTAATTAGCTCTGTCTGTAAGATTTACAACAGATAGCATTTCGTTTATCATTTTAGAGTCGATTTTTTTCCCTCTTAGTTTGAGCGCTAAGCGAAGATTGTCTCTCGCGTCGAGTACGTCGATTAAATTAAATCGCTGGAAAAGAAAGCCGATTTTGTCTCGTCTGATTCTTGTTTTTTCCGATTGGCTTAGAGTTAAAGTCTCGATATTATCGATTTTTATGCTTTCTGCATATGTTGGCGAAAGCATCATTCCTATTATGTGCAAAAGCGTACTCTTTCCGCAGCCACTAGGCCCCATTATCGCAACGAATTCGCCGCGATGTACGGAAATATCTATTCCGCAGAGAACTTTTTGTTGAATGCCGTCATGCGGAAAACTTTTGTGTATCGCTGAAGCGTATAAAATTATTTCATCGTTTGTCTTTTTGTCTTCTGTCATTTATCGTTTATTCTTTTTTGTGTTTATATGTAATATGTTCATCTTCTCCGTGCTATTCGTAATTCAAAGCAGCGACGGGGTCTTCTCTTATAGCTTTTATTCCGGGATACAGTGCGCTGATTAGAGCGCCGAGAGTTCCGACTGTTATCGCTAATATAAGCCAACGATTTTGAATATCAACGGTAAGCAACGGACGATAAGTTTCTATTGCCCATCGTGCAATGTATGAGACGATTATTCCGCTGACTGTCCCGAATAGCGAAATTATCATAGCTTCGCCTATCGTTTGTTTGAGTATATATAAGCTGTCCGCTCCCATAGAACGCAGAATTCCTATTTCCTTGCGACGTTCGAGTACGATTGTGTATATCGTTACCATAACGAATAAAAAGCTAACGAGCAGGACAAGACCGCTGGCCATATTTATATATATGTATATGGGCTTAAAGCTTTCAAATAGCATATTATTGTAGCTGGAAAGCGGAACAATACGCAAATGCACTTTTTTACGAATAGCACTCGCTGCTTGTTCGATAACATTTTCTTCCGATGCGGAATGCTCGCAGGCGTTTCGTAATTGTTTTTTCAATTTTATGAAAAATAGGCTCGACCAGTTAATGCCGCCGTTCTGAATAAATCGGATTACTTCAATAGGTGCAAAAACTCTCGCAGCGCCGCCTGATTCGACGATACCGCAAATGATAAATTGTTGTCCTAAAAAGGAAATTTTATCACCCACGCTATAATGCCCTGCCTTTGCAAGTCGTTCATCGATAACAAGTTGACAAGCAGACTGTAATAACTTTCGACTGATTTTTTCGGGCTGATAATTTCCATTTACCGAATTACGCAATTTGTTTATATATCGAGCGAACGCATCATCAAAGATTGAGCCAGCGATTATTTTTCTGCTACGAGTAAATATTTTGAAATCCGATTTTCGTATTCCGAAGACTCGCTGTTGCTGGCCCGCCATCGAAGGCATAATCGCTAAATATACCGGATAGACATCTGCTACAAGTTCGTGATTATTTATTTTGACCGATTTGATTTTTTCAATATATTTATCAGACAGAGGCGCACCTTCGGAAAAAATAAGTGAACTCTTGGAAGGCAGAACAATTAAATCAGCATCGATACCCTCTATTCTCCGCGCGACCTCGTCGAGTGTGCCGTGCGAAAGGGAAAGCATTGTAATCAGTGAAGCGATTCCTATCATCACGCCAATCGCTGCAAGGGAACTTCTTAGCTTTCGATGTCTTATGTTTGCTATAGCTAAATTCGTCATAATAATTTAGATTTACTTATTCTCGGGCAAATACACTTTTTGCTGACGTAGAATGTTGCGTAATTCGTTTATATTTATATTACGAACATCATCCGTTTTTTGTTTTATCGCGAGCGCAGCAGCTACTCCTACAGCTTGACCCGTTATAAAGCAGCCCGGCATTACTCGAATCGAAGATTGCATTCGCCTGTCGGTCGAAATACACCTGCCTGCTACGAGTGTATTGCGTAAAGTCTTGGGAATCAGGCTGCGATACGGAATGCCATAACTTTCGCCTCGTCCGAGTCTTGTTTCTGTCAATTCTCGTTCGACACGTTTTTGGTCTTCCGCATCTGCAGAAGATGCGTGAATATCTATCGGATATGCAAATCTTCCTATTTCATCCTCGAAAGAAGCTCTGTTTTGATAATCTGCATAATTTAATATGTATTCGCCAATTATTCGTCTTGTTTCTCGCACACTCAAAAGAGACGCTGTGCATGTTAGCTCTGCGTTTTCAAATCCGGGAACGTTTTTACGAGCGAATTCAAAATAAATTTGAGCAATTCGTCTGCCTTCAAGATACCCTTTCGTGATATCTCGCTCATCGAGACAATTTATGCTGTATATGTGCCCGATATTGCCTGTTCCTATTTGTTTGCCAACCGGAAAAATTCCGGGCAGATGCCATTCCAAAATGGGAGATTGTCCCGATTCGACATATTCAAACCATAATTCGCGAAATCCCTTACCTGTCTGTTTAACTGCTTGATGATATCTATTCCAATCGATGCCGGAATATATTACACAAAGAGACGGTGCCATTGTTCTGCCTTGCTCGTCGCCAACTTCAAACGGAGTGCCCGCCCACGCACAGAGATTGCCGTCTCCTGTCGCATCAATGAAAATTTTTCCGATAATCGCTTTTAAGCCATTTTTTGTCGAAACGATAATAGACTCGATAACGCTGTCTTTTCGTATTACATCAACGACAGGCAAATTCAAAAATAAATCAATATCAGCTTGTATAATCATCTCGTCATAAATACATTTGAGAATTTCCGGCTGAATGTTCATCCAATGATAATTGGGCTCCGTCTGCATGCGTTTTGCCAACTCGTCAACGACTTTCTTAGCTATTCCCGCTGCCAAAATGTTCTCTCCATCTGTCATGTGTATGAAAGCAGGTACGAGTCCCGCTGTTCCCATTCCGCCGAGACAACCTATTTGTTCTATAAGGACAATTTTATCTTCGGCGCCAGCTTCTCTTGCAGCAAGGGCAGCTGCGATTCCCGCGGGACCGGCGCCACAAATAACAATATCTGCCGATTCGAGAATTTCTATTTGCTTTTCGTTCCACAAGATGTTTGACATAACCTTTTTCCTTAAAATTTAAAGTTACAGTTACTCGATAATATATTAGCTGACAAAATGAATGAAAGCATCTTCCAGTCGAATATTACCGGTCAAAATTTGCAAATCGGGAAAATCGTCTTCTTTAAGAATCGATTTTATTTTTTTGATATCCTGTTCGGGAATTTTGCTAAAAAAGTGTAATTTTCTGCCGAAAAACGTAACCGAATCATACTCTTTTAATAATAATTTATACGCCTGCATGTAATTTTTACATATTATTTCGAGCAAGACGCCTTTTTCGTGCTCTGTTTGCTTTATGATGTTTTCCGGCGTATCAAGCGCAACGATTTTGCCCTGATGTATCATTGCTAATCTGTCACAAAATTCAGCTTCGTCCATATAATGCGTTGTTAGAAGCAGAGTTATTTTCATTTGTCGAGACAGAAACCTGACAATTTCCCAAAATCGTTCACGAGCTAAAGGGTCAACTCCGCTTGTAGGTTCGTCGAGAAATAATACATCCGGCAAATGCGCCATCGAGCAAGCTAATGCCAATCGCTGCTTCAAGCCAACAGGTAAATCTTTTGTCATTCTGCTTTCAAAACCGTTTAGTCCAACCATTTCCAATAATTCTTCGGGCTTGAGAACAGGATGATTTTGCTTGCCATA
>CAZKNI010000124.1:0-4081 GCA_964554055.1 uncultured Phycisphaerae bacterium
AATATTAATTACAAAAAAATATTAAAATTGATGAAACAATATAATGTTGACTTTTGCGTCTCGACGACAAGCGTCAAAAGCTATTTTGCAATAGGTGATTATGTAAATCACATCGGAATCGGAACAGAAAACGGAATAAGAATATATTCAGTATATCCAAATTATATAATAAGCAAATTTAAGCCTTTTGGCAAATCGATAAATGACGATAAGACATATTATTGTCCGAAACTTGACAAATAGTGGAGAATGATATGCGAGTGCTGATTGCAGGTGGCGGAACAGGCGGACATATTTATCCCGGAATCGCCATTGCGCAAAAATGCAGCAAGCAAAATATACTTGTTGATTACGCATGTACCGAAAGAAAAATCGACGAACAAATATTGTCGGAACACAAAAGTTTATTGGGCAACGTTATCGTTCAGCCGATAACTCCTGCGAGTTTACATCCCGCTAAATTCATAAAATTTTTGTATAATTTTGCCAAAAGTCGAAAACTTATCAAACATTATTTGCAGCAACATAATGACATTCAGGCAATAATAGGACTTGGAGGATTCGGTTCGGTAGCAGCTATAATCGAAGGCCAAAAACAAGGGATTAAAACAGCTATCTTGAATCCCGACATTGTTCCGGGTAAAGCTAATCGTTTTTGTCAAAAATACGCAGATAAAATTTTTGTACAGTGGCATGATACACAAATATATTTCGGGAAAAGCGTAGAGGTTATAGGCGTTCCGATACGAGAAGAAATCTGCAATCTGCAAGACAAGCAAAAACGGAATGAATATCGCACGTTGGCGAAATCAAAGTTAGCGTTAATAGATAACAGAAAAGTACTCGTGATTGTCGGAGGCTCAAGCGGAGCACAGAGTTTGAACCTCTCAGCTGGAAAAGTTATTAAAGATATGTTTAGAGATGAAAGAATTAATGAAAAATGGCAAATAATTCATGTTACAGGCGAAAGCGATTTTTACAATGTAAAGGAAATGTATGACGAGATTAATGGCATAAATGCAAAAATTCTCAAATTTTGTCAACAAATGGAGCTAATTTGGAGTGTAGCGGATTTGGCAATTTGCAGAGCTGGCGCGATAACAATCGCAGAACTCTTAGCAAGTAAAGTGCCTGCAATTTTTTTGCCATATCCGTTTCATCATGACAATCATCAAAGAAAAAACGCACAAATGATGGCGAAAACAGGTACGGGAAAAATTGTAATAGATGACGGACAAGGAGGCTCACAAACACAAAACGAATTGAAAAAAACATTACAGTTTCTGCTTGCTTGCGAAGAAAAATTATCGCAAATGAAATTGAAATTTGCAAATACCGAAAACAAAGCAGCTGATAGGATTGTCAGATGGATAATAAACGAATAAGATTTACAGGCAGAATCAAATGGCGTAATTACTCTCTCGATTTTACAGGCAGAACTCTCGTTATGGGAATTCTTAACGTAACGCCCGACTCATTTAGCGACGGAGGATTGTTTTTCGATAAAGACAAAGCAGTCGCACAAGGCATTCGATTATTTGAAGAAGGAGCTGATATAATTGATGTCGGAGGAGAGTCAACTCGGCCGGGCGCAAAAAATATTGACTCGGAAGAGCAAATCCGCAGAGTTACACCTGTAATAAGCGAACTTGCTAAAAAAATTTCAATTCCTATAAGCATTGACACAAGATTATCGAGTGTGGCACAAGCAGCTATCGATGTTGGCGCGAGTATAATAAATGATATTAGTGCATTGCAATTTGACAACAAATTAGCCGAGTTAGCAGCTAAACATAATCTTCCCGTAATTTTAATGCACATGCAAGGAAATCCTGAAACGATGCAAATCAATCCGCATTATCAAAATGTCGTACAAGACATAAAAAAATTTTTAAATAATCGAATTGAATTTGCAATAAAATCGAACATTGATAAGAGCAAAATAATCATTGACGTCGGAATAGGATTCGGCAAAAAAATAGCAGAAAATTATCTTTTAATCGATAATATAGAGGAATTTTATGATTTCAACGTTCCGGTATTAGTCGGGCACAGCAGAAAAAGTTTTATAAGCAAAACACTCGAAATAGACGATATCAGCGAGCGAGATGATGTAACCCTTGCGATTAGCGGAATCCTCGCATACAAAAAAGTACATATTTTACGCGTTCATAATGTTAAATCGACACGCTTGGCGTGTGAAATGATATATAATTTGACGAAGGAGAAAATATAAATAAAATATATATATATATCATTATGGCAAAATAATATTGTTCAGATAGGAGACTCTATATGAATAAGAAAAAAAGAATTGTCAGAATTAAACATCGCAAAAAAAGAGAAAAACTCAAACAAAAAATGCGAGAGTTAGCTGCCAAATCCGGAACGAGCTAACATCTTGCCTGCTGATAAATGCAAATTGATGAATACGAATAACATAACGAACGAAAAAAAAATACGTAAACGACGGTTGCCCGAATGGCTAAGAAGGCCTTTGCCGGCGGGCGCAAGTTACAATCACGTACAAAAATTATTAAAGGAATTAAGGCTTAATACGGTTTGTCGCTCAGCAATGTGCCCGAATTTAGGGCAATGCTGGTCGAAAGGGACAGCTACGTTCATGATTTTAGGAAAATATTGTACGCGCAATTGTAAATTTTGTGCTGTAGATAAAGGCTTACCCGAAATTCCGGAGCCCGATGAGCCTCAACGTGTTGCAATAGCTGCCCGTGAAATGAATTTGAAACATATTGTTATAACATCTGTCACGCGAGATGATTTGCCAGATGAAGGAGCAGGACATTTTGCATCAACAATATCAGCTATTCGCGAACAATCACCTAATGCAAGCATCGAAGTTCTCACACCTGATTTTCACAATCGCACAGAATGCCTGAATACGGTATGTCAAGCCAGCCCAACAATCTTCAATCACAATCTGGAAACAGTAAAAGAACTCAGCCCCAAAATTCGCCCAAAAGCTGATTATCAACGTTCACTTGACGTATTAAAATATGTTAGGCTGAATTTTTCCGATATTTACGTCAAATCAGGTTTAATGGTCGGCTTGGGCGAAACAGATGAACAAATCCGAACAGCTCTTAGAGACCTTTCGGACGCTGGATGTCAAATTGTAACAATCGGACAATATCTTGCCCCGTCCGCTCGACATTATCCCGTACATCGTTTTTTACACCCCAAACAATTCGATGAACTCGAACATTGGGCAAAAGAAAACTGCAAATTTTTAGCTTGTTTTGCAGAACCCTTTGTAAGAAGTAGCTATATGGCGGATGACATTCTTAATAAAATATTACAGGAAAAAGACAACCTAAAATGATTAAACGCTATATGATAATATGCTTGACATTATCGTTTGTTAGCATCTGCTGCGGACAGATGCGCAAAAATGATTATAGACTCGATAGCGAGTTATTTCGCAGAGGGCTTATCGAACGAGGCTTTGACGATTGGGTAAAGCTGTACGACGAGCAGCACCCGCCCATGAGCGATATCGACCTATTAGCGGAGCAAATAGCAAATGCTTGGCTGAAATATCGGCGAGCATCGAATAATCAAATTCGCAAGCAAGCATTAAAGGAATTGTTAACTCTCGAATCCGACAGAGTTGAATCCTATCCGGAACATCCTTTAAGTCCGATATGGCATATTAGGTTGGCAGCGGATTTGCTAAACGAAAAATACGGAGCATATGCATTTATTTCCCTTGTTAATCTATCTCTGCCTGACAATTATCACAAAGAATTTCTAACGGGATTAAACACAATAGAATCTCATCTCGACGATGCTGAAAAAATATTACAAATACGGCTTAATAAATTCAAACAGCTTAACAACGCAAAACTGGAACAAATAAATCGTCAAGGATTAACTGAATTATACTTAAGCTCGCAGATACAAGCTGAATCATTGCGTGCTTGGTGCCTATTCCATCATCTGAAATTGTTAAAACGAGAAGATTCCGAATATGTTAAACTCTTATACAAACTCGATAATCTATTAAAGAAACTTAACAAAGAAATCGCTTCCGGGCATACAAGCAGCCTTTCATTAATAC
>CAZKNI010000125.1:0-3026 GCA_964554055.1 uncultured Phycisphaerae bacterium
ATTTATAATCTTTTTAATCATTAGCATGCCGATAATTTCGAAAAATAGGGCGCCTCCCAACAAATAATGTCCTCGTTGTTCGTAGAGCAAAATGCCTGCATAATCGGGGTTCATTACCCATGCCAGAAAGAAAACGAAAAACGGCATAATCGAGAGTACCCAGCCTGACATTCTACCTTCAGCTGTCAGGGCTTTTACTTGTCCTAATATTTGTATTCTATCGCGTATAACGGAACCGATTTTGTCCAGCACTTCAGCTAAATCGCCTCCTGTTTGACGTTGAATAAGAACAGCTGTTACGAAAAATCGAACATCAAGCTGATCCGTTCTGTCAGCAAAATTTGTGAGAGCTTCTTCTATTTTTATTCCGAGATTTTGCTCGTAGAATATTCTTGCGAATTCCGTCCCTGCCGGATCGGGAAGCTGTTGCCCTACAAGTTGAATTCCGCTAGCTAGCGAATGTCCTGCCCGTAAAGCTTGCGTTATTAGCTCGAACACGTCAGGCAATTGATTGACAAGTGTATTCATACGCCTTTTAGCGAGAAACTTTATTACGAAAATGGGAAGAACGATAATAGATACCGGAATAGCGATTATTACCCATGTCGATAGCTTTAAGAGCAATCCGCCTATGCCGATTATCGCTGCCGATGAACTAATCCATACGAGAAATTGTGTCGATTCAAGATTGAGATTCGCTTGGACAATCCATTTCTCAAGCTTTTGCGTTATGCTTATCCGGTTAAGTATGTTTGAGAGAAAAAATTGCTCCGATTTCTGTTTCGTTATCGAAAGTTCCGCTTTTTTGACTTGTTTTCGAACAGCGTCTTCTCGCAAACGTTCTCTGATTTTTTTCCTATCGGAGCCTCGCAGGTCTTTCCATAACTGATAGCCAGAATAAAAAATCAACATCATACCCGCTAATGGCATGAGTATTAGCATCGCTTCCTTTATATATGCATTAATTACCGCAAACGTACCCATGATAATTATTCCTCGTAATCTCTCATTAAAACTCTTGGCTCGAACATCGACGGGTCGACATCAAGGCCATACGCTTTTAATCTTTCCAGAAAAGTGGGGCGTATTCCTGTCGTTTGAAACGACCCGTAAGCTTTTCCTTGAGGTGATATTCCTTCTTGCTTGTAAACAAATATATCTTGTAACGTTATTGTCTCGCCTTCCATTCCCGTTACTTCCGAAATTTGCAAGATACGCCTAGGCCCGCCCGTAAGCCTCGCTCCTTGTACGATAAGATTAATTGCAGATGCGAATTGTTGACGTATAGCTTTTATTGGCAAATCGAATCCTGCCATCGAAACCATTGTTTCTACACGCGAGATAGCGTCTCGAGGACTGTTTGCGTGAATCGTTGTCAGCGACCCGTCATGTCCCGTATTCATTGCTTGAAGCATATCGAGAGTCTCAGCTCCTCGACATTCCCCAACGACAATACGGTCAGGCCTCATACGTAATGAGTTTATGAGCAAATCGCGAATCGTTACTTGTCCCTTGCCTTCTATGTTAGGAGGACGTGATTCAAGCCTTACGACGTGAGGCTGTTGCAGGATAAGTTCCGCTGCATCTTCTATTGTAACGATTCGCTCTTCAGGCGGAATAAAGCTCGACAAATTATTAAGCAATGTTGTCTTTCCCGAACCGGTGCCTCCTACAATAAGAATATTCAATCTCGCTTTGACGCAAGCATCTAAAAATTCGACCATTTCGGGCGTTATTGATTTAAATTTAATCAAATCGTCAATCCGAATCGGGTCTGTTCCGAATCGTCTGATTGACATGCTCGCCCCGTCGATAGCTAACGGAGGAATAACAGCGTTTACTCGAGACCCGTCCGGTAGGCGTGCATCGACCATTGGCGAAACTTCGTCGCAGCGCCTTCCGACAGCTGATACGATTTTATCTATTATATGTAGAAGATGTTCATCGTCTTTGAATTTGACATCTGTCGGTTCAAGTTTACCTTTACGTTCGACGTAAACCTGATATGGACCGTTAACGAGAATATCGGTAACAGTCGGGTCTTTCAGCAAAACTTCGAGAGGTCCTAGCCCAAAAACTTCATCGATAACTTCATTTATTAAACGCTGCCTGTCATTATAATTCAGTATCGCCTGTTCTTCGTCAGCGAGTTCCGCAATCGTTTCTCTAACTTGTTCACGAATAACATCTTTGTCTTCGGTTTCCATTCGCGTCAAGTCGAGTCGCTCCACGAGCTTTCGATGTATTCTTCCTTTGAGTTCCTGAAGCTGCTGAGCCCGTTCGCTTATAACCTTATTTAACCTGTCCTCCTCGGGTTTTAGCTCAGGCTGGGGATTGGGTTTAGGCGCTTCTTGCACCTGTTGTTGTACTTGCTGTTCTTCTTCTTTTTTTGGCTTGTTGTCCTTTTCTCTGCTGAACAACATATATCCCTATGCCTCCGATTTCCTTTATTCTTATTGCTTTCCTAATACCTTTGCGATAAGTCCCGTAAAGTTTGATTCTTTTTCCTGCGTATCGGAATCCGGATTATGAATTCTATTTGCGATACTTTTTAGTGCTTCTCTTGATTTTGACTTTGCTGCGAATTTTAATAAAGGCTGTCCAGTATTGACAGCAGCTGATATTACTTTCGGTTCTTCGGGGATACTTGCCCAGATTTTACGATTTAATGTATGCTCCACATCTTCTATCGTCAGCGTGTTAGAGTCGTTGCTTAATCGTGAAATTACAAGTTTTATCCTATCGAGGTTATATCCTTCCCGTTCCATTTCCCGCAATATTCTGTCTATATTACGTACTGCTGGCACCGAAAGTGTGAGTATCATAAGCGAAATGTCAGCTAATTCGAGAACCTTCGGACCGAGGGGGCTATTTCGAGGAGGACCGTCGCAAACGACATAATCAAACATCTCGCTTAATGCCGTTAAGATTGTCGTTACATTTGGCGCTGAAATAGCTTGTGCCTGTGCAAATTGCAAAGGCCTTGCAAGAATGGATACACCCGAATCATGTTTGATTAATGCTTT
>CAZKNI010000126.1:0-5065 GCA_964554055.1 uncultured Phycisphaerae bacterium
CAATCTAAATTTGCCCGCAAGCTCAAGGCTTCTTATTATATCTCTGTGCAGAGAAAATGCGTAAAGAGAATCGTTCTTATAATTCTCGAGCAGCTGAGACGCCAATTCGATTGCCCTGCTATATTCACCCGCTTGCTGATAACATTTAATCAAAACGGATGCACGCGAAAACTTTTTCCCCTTATCAGCTGACTCGTATAATTTTTGCGCTACCGAAATCGCTCTGTCATATTTTTTCATAGCTAACAAAACAGGCACTCTCAAACTCGCGAGCAACTCTTTATCCGTCCGCTGTTTGTCAGATATGTTATTTTCCCATTTATCGATAAATTCAAGAGCCTGCTTACTCTGATGCTTGCGCAACAATATCATCACAAGCCAACGTCGCCACTTTGACGCTGAGCTATCATTTTCTCCCAGCCAAATCTCTACAAGTCTCTGAGCCTCGTCAAAATCTTTTGCCAATATGCACGCATTAAGCTTAAGCTGCCTAAGCCTCTCCTTCTCAGCCGGAGCATCTTTAATCCAAGAATCTATCAAACTCAATGCTGTTTTCAAATCACCCGACCTAACAACAGCTCCTATCAAACTCATTTGTATCTGCAAGCGCTGCGAGTCAAGTTTTCCCGAGTCAAGCAACTCCTGCAATAAAACAGCTGCTTTGCCATATTCTTGCGCATCCATATACATTTGCGCACAAGCTGCCTTGAGTCTATCTTCATTCCAATATCGCAGCAATATTTTCCAATAACGCTCCGCTTTATCATATTGCAACAATTTCCAATAAGAAACAGCTGCTATACGTGCCAGTTGCTTATAAATATCGGGAGCTATAAGCTGCCCCGACTCGCACATCCCGGAAGCTATTCTCGCCGACTCTTCATAATGCCCAACATCAAACTCAAGCTGCGATAATTCCCTTTCCAACAAACCTGCCGGCAAATCGGACGATTCCAATTTTTTTAATCGGGTGCGAAATTGCTGAGAATTATGATTCGTCGAATAAGCAATTTTAAGCCATGCCAGCTGATAAATAACGTCTATGCCATATCGTCGCCTATACCTATTTACAATAGCCTGGGCAAGCTTGATTTGTTCCATATTCAGGGCAAAATCGACAACCCTTATCAACGACTCCGAGCTAATACTGCCATCTTTTATAACATCGCCAAGAACAGCAGATGCTTGACGAAATTTGCCCGCTTTGAAATATGTTTCAACGAGAGCCATTGCTATTCGTTCCGATTGCGGCGCACCTTTCTGGGCTTCTCTCAAAACTTTTATCGCTCGCTCAACTCTACCCTCCTGCGACAAGGCATAACCCTTAAAATACAACATCGATGCTTTCTTAGAAATTTCAACAGGAGCGGAATCTACAAGCGATATCGCTTTCTGCCACTCTCGCATATATAAAAGAAAATTTCCGTAAGCAATATAAACAGGAAGATAATTCTTACGTTCGATAACAATCCGCTCATAAAGTTTTTGCGCTTTAGATATTTCTCCCGACATCTGATATACGATTGCTAGCAGATATTCATATGCCCTTCTCTGATTCTGTGATGATATAGGCACCGACTCCAATGCTTCTCGCAATTTTATCCCCGTCGATTTATCCGCCTTTCTCAAGAGAATTGTCGTCATACATATCGCATCCGTATCATCGACAAACATCTGGACAATTGCTTTGGCAACATCTCCTATCATTTCCTTATCATCTATCATGCGAACAAGCGAAACCAAAACATCGCAATTATCCCCCGCAACCGCAAGAATATGCCTTATCCACTCATCTTTAGGATACACTTTCTTACACAGCTCGATTGTCAGCTTATCTATACCGTATTTCTTAACAACTTCATCTATAAGCTTCTTTGCCTTCTCAACCTGATTGGAAGCATAAAAACAACGAGCAAGCGATATGCTCGCTTGCCTTTCGACAGATGAAAATTTCCTCGCTTTTTGAAAATATCTTTCCGCCAATCCATATTTATTCACTCTCAACGCAAACTCGCCCGTTATCATACAAAATTCAGGCAAACTTGCTCTCAAAATCCCGAGAACTTTCCCTTCCTTGCCAAATCCTTTCTCGCTATGTTCAAGCTGCTCTATCAGGGGAACATAAACCTCAACAGCCCCCCACAAATATCCCTGTGCAGATAAACTCGCCGCCAATTTTGCCAACGTCGCCAAATATCTCGCAGAATCTCGACTAGTCCCCTTACTCCAAACACGATATGCCCGATAAAGATGTTCGCTTGCTAATCGATATTGCTTATTACGTAAAAAGAATGAACCCAACACATAATTCGCAAATGCATGCTTATTATCGATTTTGAGAATCTCTCGTCCCTCCGCTCGCGCCAAATCATCTTTACCTGTCTCAACATATATCTCGAGCAACAATTCTCTCGCAGGAAGATATCCGGAATCTTTTGCTATAACTTTTTGCAACAATTCAATTGCTTGTTCCTTATCATGATTAAAATACGCCTGCTTTGCCTGCATAAACGTCAAAACAGCTTCTGCAACTATAGGCCGGCGCCTTGCAGGTTGACTCGCAGGAACGCCCTTCTCCGCCTTCCCGAAAATCTCCTCTAACGACAGATACTTTTTATCCTGCCGATTGTTCCTCCCGAACTGAAACCCTCGCTTGAAGTTGCATCCCGAACAGATACTCATCAAAACGAGAATATATATTATTATCTTTCGACCTCTCACGGTATTACCTTATTCAAGGGATACGTAATTATTCCGGTAGCACCCGCACGTTTAAGCTGAGGAATTAAATCGCGCTCTTGAGTCTCCTCAAGAATAACTTCAACTGCAGACCAGCCAACCTCTGCCAGCGAGCTAACCGTAGGAGACTTTTCCGACGGTAACAATCCAAGAATTTCCTGCAACGATTCCTCCGGAACATTCATCTTCAGCCCAACTTTATAGCTCGCTTCTATCGCTCCTTTAAGCAAAAGGGCTATCGACTCTATTTTTGTCCTTTTCCATTCGTCTTCCCATGCCTGTTTATTTGCTATGAGCCTCGGCGTACTCTGCATAACTTCCGCTATTATACGTAAATTATTCGCACGTAAACTGCTGCCCGTTTCTGTCAGCTCCACTATTCCGCTCAATAATCTCGCCTTAACCTCTGTCGCACCCCACGAAAATTCCACTTTTACATGCACCCCTTTTTCAGCGAAAAATTGCTTCGTAGCGTTCACAAGCTCCGTCGCCACAATTCCACCTTCAAGGTCTTCAACCTTCTCTATTTCCGATTCCGCAGGAACAGCAAGAACCCAACGAGCGGGGCGACGAGTCGATTTGGAATATATCAACTCACACACTTCTATCACATCGGAGTTATTTTCACGAATCCAGTCATAACCCGTCAAGCCCATTTCGATAACGCCGTCTTCAACATACCTGCTCATTTCCTGAGCGCGAAACATCACACACTCTATTTCCGAATCGTTTATTGTAGGAAAATAGCTCCTCGAGCCCACCGATATATGAAAGCCTGCTCGCCTAAACAAATCAAACGTAGATTCTTGTAAACTCCCTTTAGGCAGACCGATTTTCAACACTTTTTTCTCTTCTGTCATCGAATATAAAACCTCCAATAAACTTATGCCTTTGATTTTGTACTCTTTTTAGATGTTTTTTTCTTAGCTTTGCTTCTTTTGGAAACGCCCGTTCCGCGAGACTTACTCTTGCTCGCTTTGCTCTTCTCCGATTGTTTCGATGCTTTTTTCGATACTTTTTTTGCCTTTGTTTTCGATTTCGACTTAAATTTGCTCGCTCCCATCTCTGATGCTTTTCTTACAAGCCAATAAAAATTCTTTATCTCCGACGCCTTAAGCTGTCGTTCGATAAATGCCTTTGCCGTCTCGACATCTATTTCTTCGGGCAAAGCGCCACACGAAACCAAAAATCCCAACATCTTCTCAGTAAGCGGCATTATATTTATATCGAAGCGCATCATCAGAAAAAACGCTAATCCGTGAAGCGAGCCCTCTTTAATATTCTCAAAATGCTTTTTGACCTCAGGCTTAGGCAACTCATCCAAAAAAGACAATTCGAGAGTATCAAACTCATCCATCACCCCGTTAAGTGTACGTGTAAGAACTCTGCCAAACGCAACAGGGTCCTTCATTTTACCTTTCAAAAGCTCCTCAAATTCGGAAAGGGATGTAACGCGAAGCTCGTTATAATCTGTCATCTCCTCTCGCAACCGTTTTAATATGGATTTTGCTTCACTCAGCGTAACATATTCCATCAAAACACCCAATATCAACAACTCTATTGGCTCTTCTGGCAACGATTCTTTCTTCTGCGTCTTCGAAATAGGAACCTGACGCTGAATTTTATTCCGAAGCGACTTAAAACCCTTCACATACTGACTCGCTATTTTCATATCAACATTTCCTCTCAATTTCTTTCGCTATCCGCCTCTTCATTCTCGACCTCTTCCAACGAATGCCCCAATCTTTCTTCACGCTCCTGAGCCGATTTTTCTATAAGTTTAAGTGTCTCAAAACCCTGTTTAATGGACTGGTCTAAATGCAGCCTTAACGTCGGGCATACGCGAGTTCGCAGATTTTTTGCCACCAAACGTTGAAGCACGCTATGAGCATGCTCAAGACCTCGCATAAATGTACGCTGCTGAGCTTCCGTTCCCATAACCGAAACATACACATCGGCAAACGACAAATCGCCGGAAAGTTCCACGCGCGTTACACTCGCTATCCTATCCAAACGAGGGTCGGAAAGTTTCGTTTGCAGAGCTCTGCTAACTATCAATCTTATCTGAGATTCTAAACGACCTATACTCTTCGCTGACATTATTTCTTCCTGCCATCTACAGACAATTCCTTATTCGTTCTCGCTTAAAACCGATTTCCTCCTACCCTACACACAAAAAATCACACATAATCTATTTGATAATCGACAAGCGACGCACCGCGCACGTTGCGTAATTGTTCTATCATCTTATCAAAACTCTTTTGAATAAACCTACTTTCATTCCCTATCATACTTATTCCCAAAATCGCCTGCCTATATCTATCCT
>CAZKNI010000127.1:0-2980 GCA_964554055.1 uncultured Phycisphaerae bacterium
CTTCAAGTTCGTTCGCGGGAAATGGCTCGCGCCGTCGCAGCGCCTTTCGCCGCGAGCAAAATCGGGCTGTGCCCGCGAGAAATGTTTCGTTGCCTTCAAGTTCGTTCGCGGGAAATGGCTCGCGCCGTCGCAGCGTCTTTCGTCGCGAGCAAAATCGGGCTGTGCCCGCGAGAAATGTTTCGTTGCCTTCAAGTTCGTTCGCGGGAAATGATTTTCATCGTCGCAGCGTCTTTCGTCGCGAGCAAAATCGGGCTGTGCCCGCGCTCGTCATTGCGAGGAATGAGCTCGAAGAGCGAATGACGCGGCAATCTATTCATTCAATCATCAATCTCTTTTTTTCTTCACGAGGCAGGAAACGCGGGAAAATTTAGGAGCTGATAGGCTTGTCGCTGACGGGTTTCGTCAGCGACAAGCCTATTTCTAATAATCGCATCAAACGAGTGATTTCGTCGACGCTGATTATCGCCGATTCGCAGCACAACGCGCGACAAATTTGAATTTACAATTTTCGCTCCCCCGCAACGTCATTGCGAGGAGCAAGGCAGCTTGCTGTTGACTCGCAACGCAATGCTGCCAAAGTCCGCTGATTACAAGAGTATATTAGCATATGCCGATATGCTAATATTTCTTGCCTCCACAATTTTAATAATCAATTCTATTTGCCATTTACAGCATAGCATACGCGAATCACTTTATCGCTAAGATATGTGCCAAAGCTCAATTATGGCAATTCTTATTCGCCTTCGAGCCTTTTGATAATAAACTCCCTTCCGGTCGCAATTGTTTCATTGCCTTGCGAGTCCGTAATTTTCTGTCCGGGCTCGATTATATTAATATCGGTAACAGCTCCTTCAAAAATTGTTCCTTCAAAAGCGTGTTCGAAGCTATGAGCCAAAAAATCCGCTTCGACAGAATGTAACATTCCGACATCAAGGACAATTCTCGTAACTTTATTTAAGCCATTCTGCCGAGCTAATTGCTCGAGCGACGGCATTATTTCTCGCGCAAGCTTATGTTCGTGCATAATCCGCTTTCCTTATCCAAATATTATCAATCTAATTCGAACAAATTTCAGGTGCAAGACATTGTAACAGCATTTTATCTCGTTTGCATATATCTGGTTCAAGCAAAATTTTTCGAAAGGCTCCGCTATTATGCTGCCAATTATCCAAAAGCTCCGTAAGGCGAGCGAAAAGTTCATCAAAAGCATGTTGCAGCTCCGATGACAGTTCGCTGCTTTGCTCTATCGTTTTAGGTTGAATTCCAAAAATTACAGCGGCAGGTCGAGAAAAAAAACGCTCAGCCATCGCTAATGTTTGAGCAAAACTTATATCATGCAAAGAAAATCCCTTTTCATCTTGATTGGCTGAAATATTCGCAGGAAGAATCAATCTGCTCTCGCCTGGTGCGAGATTCATATTTGCAGAATCGACAATCAAAACAGCAGGGACTTCTTCGAGTAAATTTAATAATCGCAAACCCGCTACACCGGCATCCACAAACTCAGCACAAGAAAAACGCTGAGATTGCTCCGCAAGCTTTTGAACGAGCAAAACACCTATCCCGTCATCACCCGAAAGAATATTGCCCAGCCCCAAAACAGTAAGTTTCGGAACAGGGCAATTATTATCGAGAGTATCCATTCTCTTATTTCCGATGTAAGCTATTATTATACAAACTCTACATTTAGGAAATGCACCGAACAACTAATACACGGATCATATGCTCTAACAAGCATCTCGAGCAGCAAAGTTATTTTGTCCTGAGGCTGATCTATAATCTGAGGAAGCAACGCTCGCATATCATCTTCTATATTAGCATAATTCTGCCCGGTCGGAATAACTAAATTAGCTTCTACAATTTTACCCTCATCGTCATAAGTATAATCATGAAACAGAATGCCCCGAGGAACTTCGGTTACTCCAACGCCTCTGCCTGCTTTCGGTTTGACCTGTGGCGGCTCTTCAGGCTTCGGGCCAAGCTCGAGTAACTGCTGAGCAACCTCTTTAAGGTCATAGAAACAATGTACACATTCGATTATTTGTGCAACGTTAATCATATAAGGATTATGGCACGGAGCTTTAAATCCCATCTTGTCAGCAGCTTCTTTTGCTTTCGGATGAAGCATATCAAAATTATTATTGACGCGAGCCATCGCCCCTACCTGATAGCTTGTTCGATTATTATATGAATGTTTTGCAGTCGAGTGCTGAACGACTTTTTCGTGAACGATTTTAAGATAATCCTGCTTATCGACAGCACCTGTATCCGAGCTATATACCTTGCCCCAAATATACGGAAAATGAGTATCATCTTTGAGCGAAACATATTCGGTCTCACGCTCAAATTTAGGATATTCGAAAGAAGCAAACAAATCGACAGTTGCAGTTATATCAGGCTCAAGCTCGTCAATTTTTTCAAGAAGTTCTTTGATTTCTTTCGGTTTTGGAGTATATGCAAAACCGCCCGGCTCCATTCCAATCGGATGCACCTTCCTTCCGCAAACAATAGCAGCTACGTAATTTGAAAACTTCTTAAGCCTTAACGCCCTAAGAACAACGTCCGGATGAGATTCTACAAGTGGAACGACCGAAGGAGCATTGACATAATCCGGAGCAGCAAGAAAATAAGTATGCAAAATATGACTTTGAAGAGTTTCTCCATGACAAACAACCTTTTTCAACAGATTAGCTTGCTCGGATGCTTCAATACCAAAAGCAATTTCGGTCGCTTGTACGGAAGTCAATCCGTGCCCGACAGCACAAATGCCGCATATACGCGTTGTTATGTGTCTGACATCCTTCCATTCTCGACCTTCTATCATTGCTTCGAAAAATCTCGGCGACTCGACAATCTCAAGCTTGCATTCTTCAAGAGTTCCGTCCTTTGCTCGCACTTTGATATTTCCATGTCCTTCGACACGCGTAAGGTGATGTACATTAATATCTATTGTCTTAGCCATTTATCATATCTCCAAAAA
>CAZKNI010000128.1:0-7267 GCA_964554055.1 uncultured Phycisphaerae bacterium
CGTTAGGCTGAAACCGGGCAGCTGTATTTACTCCGTGCATAATTGCATAGCTTCTTGCCGCCTGCAACGCTGCATTTATCGTATTATACGCCTCCGCTCGACCGGAAGCGGACTGCATCGCTCGAATACTCGGAAACGTAAGCAAAAGCAAGATAACAATTATCGTCATAACAACTAATATCTCTACAAGAGTATATGCCCGCTTCTTCGAACCTCTATTCAAATAATTTAATTCGAACATATTCTAATTCCTAACAAATATATTTCGTTATCTTCCGCTAATATTATTATACGTCAAGCGTAAATGAAAAATATATCACAAATCATCACGCCATATTCTCCTTAGGCGTATGCGTCATATATTTGCCCAACAGCGGTTCAAGTTCACGAACAAGAGCAGGTGCTATTTTCGTCCTGTCCGTCCATATCGCAAGCTCCAAGCTACTCTGGCACGGACAATTAGAATCGACTTTTTCAGGCAATATTTTAAGTGCCGCTTTGATTAAATCAATCGCCTGCTCCGTCGCCTTGTTCATGTTACCGATAATTTCCGCCAAAAGGTCATGCTTAGCCTTCCCTTTCGGATGAGGCTTCCAACAATCATAATCCGTAGGCAAAGCTATCAAGGCATAACAAATTTCAGCTTCACGTGCCAATTTAGCTTCGGGCATAACTGTCATACCTATAATCGACCCGCCCCAGCTACGATGCATATTAGATTCCGCAACCGTAGAAAACTGAGGACCCTCCATGCAAACATACGTTCCTTCTCCATGAACTTTAGCTTTAATTGCGCCGCTTGCTTCCAACAAGACCCTGCGCAAATTAGGACAAAAAGGCTGATCAAATTCAACATGGGCAACAATCCCTCTTCCGAAAAAACTGTTCTCACGCTTATAAGTCTTGTCTATGACCTGATTCGGTATCAGCAATTCTCCGGGATGGACATCCTCTCGCAAAGAGCCTACTGCGCCGCTCGCAAGAATATGTGTTACCCCTAACATTTTTAGCGCAAATATATTCGCTTGAAACGGAACGTTAGAAGGGCTAAACACATGACCTATTCCGTGCCTTGCGAGAATAGCTATTTCCACATCCTCCCACTCGCTACAAATTATCGGGCTGCTTGGCTTTCCAAACGGAGTATTAGGATAAAACCCCTTTTTTCTGTTATCCTTCGTTAACGCATCTCCAAGTCCGCTTCCGCCTATGATTCCTACTTTTATTCCTTTCATAATTTCTCTCCGGAATAGTTTGAATATATAAGACAAAAGTTTTATAATATGATAAACTATTATAGAATCATAAAATAAATATCTAAAACAGGCAAGTTATAATCGGTTTCTAATTTCTTTTGGGAGATAAAAATGGCAGACGAACAAGAATTAAAATCCTGTCAAGCTTGCGGGGCAACTATTTATCCGGAACATCTCAACAGTGGAAAAGCAGGATTCTGGCAAGGTCAACTGCTATGCCCTATATGCCTAAACGAAAAGAAAAACGAAACAGCCAGCTCCGAAGCTATCAGCGAAGAAGACGAGCCTATAACACTTGTTGACGAAGAAGAACTCGAACAAACACATCGGACAATAGAATCTTTTGCAAAAAAAAGAGGCACCGAATTTGACGAATCTCAGCTGAAAAGACCTATGAATAAGACAGGAACAGGAGCTACACGCTTTAAAATATTTCACTCTAAAATTAGTGACGGTGCGATGGACTTCATGACAAAACAGATAAACGAATGGCTCGACAGTAACGAAGACATCGAAGTCAAAATGGTGCAATCGCACGTAGGAATTCTGGAAGGAAAACATCCCGAACCGCACTTGATTCTTACCGTTTGGTATTGAAACAGAAATCATGTTTGTATGTCTATCATTCATTTGCCCCAAATAGATAAATCACATAGATTATAGACTCAAAAAATCGCAAAATGTGATTTTTCAATCTCAGTTTTCAGCATCAACAAAGCGAAAACACAAAAACCGCTCTATCAATCAAGCCCTCCTTTAAGAGGCGTTTTTCGCTTTTTCTTCTTTTGCGATTTTTCCGCTTCAATCTGTTCCGAAGACATTCCGCCAACAGCTTGCGAATTATCGCCAAGACCCGCAGCCTGTTTTATCGAAAGTGCGATACGCCTGTTTTCTTCGTCAACGCTCAAAACTTTAACGTCAACTTCTTCGCCAACGTTAACAACGTCCGCTGCTGAACGCACCTTTTTATCACTCAACTCGCTTATATGAACAAGACCTTCAACTCCGGGCGATAGCTGAACGAACGCACCGAAATCGGTGATGCGAGTTACCGTACCCCTAACAACAGTATCAGCGGGCCAGCGTACCGAAGCGCCAAGCCAAGGGTCATCTCCGACCTGCTTAATAGAAAGAGATATCCGCTTGCGAGAAATATCAACCTGCATAATCTTTACTTTAACAATCTCGCCTTCTTTAAGAATTTCCGAAGGATGCCTAATTCTCCGTTCATACGTTATCTCTCCTATTGGAATCAACCCCTCAAGACCTTCCTCCAGCTCTACAAACGCACCGAAATCTTCAAGGTGTGAAATTCTTCCCGTAATAACCGAACCGGGCTGATATTTTGTCTCCGCATCTTTCCACGGATCAGGCATAATTTGCTTCAAGCCAAGTGAAAGTTTCTGTTCTTCACGGTCGAATTTCAATACGATTAATTCCAAATGCTGACCGGGATGAACAACTTCATTCGGATCATCTATTCTACGATGCGACATATCCCGTATATGAAGCAAACCGTCAAGTCCCCCTATATCGACAAATGCGCCGTAAGGCATAATAGTTTTTACAATGCCCTCTACGGTTTTTCCCTCGTAAAGCTCATCAATAAGCTTTTGCCTCGCCTCCGCCAATTCCCGTTCCAACACAAATCGCCTCGATACGACAAGATTACGATTAGCTTTATCAAGCTCGACAACCTGACATTTGAGTTTCTGATTCATATAAGGATGAAGGTCATCAACTTGAAACATTTCGATTTGGCTAATAGGCATAAACGCACGAATACCGTTAATTTTTAATTCCAGTCCTCCTTTATTATGACCCGTCACAACACCCTCGACAATTTGGCCAACTTCCAAAGTATCCCAATCCGCTTCTTTAACTGCACCGGGAAGAGAAAGCAATACAATTCCTTCATCCGGCTTATAATGTTCGACAACAACTTCGACTTCTTCTCCGGGATTGGGCAAATCGTCCCCAAATTGCTTCGCCGGCAAAATTCCTTGACTTTTGCCGCCAATATCAACAAACACATCATCATTATGTATCGCTACAATAATCCCCTTTCGTATATTTTGAACACCCGTCTTTCTTTGAGCCTGCTCTTCAGCATCGAGCATATCAAAAACACTCATATCGCCGAATGCAGCTTCAAGCTCTTGTTGTATTTCCTCGTCAAGCTGCTGTTCAGGTCTAAACTTATTGTCATCATCTTGTCTAATCCTGTCCATCGTCGTTACCTATCTCCTAAAAACTTTAAATATGCCAATCCGGAATAATTGTTTTATATAACATTAAGGAATATAAAAAACGCATTAGCAGATTCTTGACCTACCTTTATTAACATTGTAATATTTATCGCATTATGAATGCAACAATAAAAGAACAAATATCGGCACTTAAACGCGGAGTAGAAGCTATCTACAACGAGAAGGAACTCGAATCCAAACTCACAAAAGCAGCGCAAGAAGGAAAGCCTTTACGAATAAAGCTCGGAATGGACCCGACGGCTCCCGATATTCATTTGGGACATTCCGTCGTTTTGCGTAAACTCAGACAATTCCAAGATATGGGACATAAAGCTGTACTCATAATAGGTGATTTTACTGCTATGATAGGAGACCCCTCGGGCAGAAGCAAAACCCGACCGGTGCTCTCGCCAAAGGAAATACAGCAAAATGCTGAAACTTATTTCCAACAAGCGGGAAAAATCTTAATAACCGATTCCGAACATCTGGAAATACGATATAACAGCTCTTGGCTCGGAGAGATGAAATTTGCCGACGTTTTAAAACTCGCTGGGAAAATGACCGTAGGCCAAATGTTAAAACGAGATGATTTCCGAAAACGATTCCAAAATGAAATTCCTATCGGAGTACATGAGTTCATGTATCCTCTTATGCAAGGATACGATTCCGTTATAGTAGAAGCTGACGTCGAACTTGGAGGAACAGACCAAACTTTTAACAATCTCGTAGGAAGAGATTTGCAAATTGCAGAAGGACAAGAGCCACAGGTCGTAATGATTCTTCCGATACTTGTAGGACTCGACGGAACGCAAAAAATGAGTAAATCGTTAGGAAATTATATCGGGCTAAATGATGAACCGAAACTCATGTTCGAAAAAATAATGAGCATCCCCGATGAGCTAATGGCCTCCTATTTCACTCTGCTTACCGATTTGGACATTAAGCTTATAAACGAACTCTGCGACCCGAAAAAAACGCATCCCAAAAAAGCAAAAATGACCCTCGGAATGGAAATTGTTAAAATGTATCATGACGAGCAAGCTGCGAAATGGTCAGCTGAAGAATTTGATAGAGTACACGCACAACGAGCATTACCCGAAGACATTCCCGCTGTAAAAATCGAAAACCCCGAAAAAATCTTGCTCGCCAAACTCTTAGCTCAGATTAATCTCGTTCCCAGCAACAGTGAAGGAAGAAGACTCATCAAGCAAGGCGGAGTAAGAGTCAACGGGGAGCAAATAACAGATATAAATGCCGAAATTATTCCCGAAAATGGAATGATTGTGCAGGTCGGACGACGAAAATTTGCTAAACTCGACATCGATAATAAATAAACAACAGACAAAAATAACAGAAAAAAGAAAAATCCCGAGTAAAACTAAATCTACGGAGCGTTTAAAATGAACGATATCGGCAAGATGCTGATATTTATCGGATTGATAATAATTATAATAGGCTTTTTAATCACTGTTTTGGGACGATTAGGACTAGGACGGCTGCCAGGTGATATCATCATTCAAAAGAAAAATTTTACTTTTATTTTTCCATTAGCTAGCAGCATTGTAATCTCAATAATACTCACAATTTTAATGTGGATTATCTTTCGAATAAAACATTAGTCAGCGCTTTGCTATCGACAAAAAACACAAAACAAAACAGAACGAGCTACATTGATGAACATTTCATCTCAGCAAGCAATCGAGGATATAATTGCAGGCAAGTTTTATCCGAAACTTGTCTTGTGGGGCTATT
Organism: uncultured Phycisphaerae bacterium; assembly: GCA_964554055.1. Lineage (GTDB taxonomy): Bacteria > Planctomycetota > Phycisphaerae > JAAYCJ01 > JAAYCJ01 > S014-18. The sequence continues at coordinate 5,258 of CAZKNI010000128.1, forward strand.
GCAACGGAATTTTTCCAATGGCTGACGACAACGACAATATCATTTGGTTTTGCCCCTATCGAAGAGGAATCATCGAACTCAAACAATTTGCAATTCCACGTACTTTGCGAGCTACGATAAGAAAAAAAAAGTTTAAGGTCTTCACGAATACAGATTTTGAAACAGTCATCAAGACATGTGCCGACAGAGGTGAAACTTGGATAAGCTCAAAAATCATCGACTGTTACATCGACTTACACAAATCAGGATACGCGCATAGCGTCGAAACATACAATTTCGAAAATCAATTGGTCGGAGGGCTTTACGGTGTCGCTATCGGAGGCGCCTTTTTCGGTGAGTCGATGTTCCATTTGCAAAAAGACGCTTCAAAAGTCGCTCTCGTTGCCCTCGTAAGCCATCTTAGAAAACAAAAATTTAGTTTGCTCGATACACAATGGCTAACAGCTCATCTTGCCAGAATGGGAGGCTCGGAAATCACTCGTAGCGAATATTTAATCCGACTTAAACAAACTCTTGACAAGCAATGCAATTTCGTCGAAAAAGAACGGAAAACAATCGAAATTGAAATAGACAAAAATCTATTTTCTAAAAATCGAACTTATTGTGAGTAATTTATGATGAAACATTATTTACAAGCCAAAATTTCAAAATCCGCCTTGATACACAATTGCAATTTGCTGCGAGAGCTTGCAGGCGGAATAAAATTATGCGTCGCAATAAAAGCCAACGCCTATGGCCACGGCGTAAAACAGTGTTTGGAAGCATTTGACGAAGCTAATGTAAACATACTTGCCGTCGCTTGCATAGAAGAAGCTGTCGAATTACGCTGTGCAAAATGGGAAAAACCGATTTTAATTTTAGGTTCGGAATTTAGCATCTATCGAGACAAGCAGCAACAAGAAATAGCTGAGCTCATCGTCAAAAACGATTTTCGCATAACCGCTACGCAAAAAAAAGATATCGATGTTATTTCGCTTCAAGCTAAACGACTTCAAAAGAAGGCATACATACATCTAATGTATGATTCCGGTATGTCGCGAATGGGACTCGGAGAAAAAGAATTCTTTGAGTTATTCGATTATATCAAACGTAAACCCGAAATCGAAATAGAAGGCTTATACACTCACCTTGCCACAGCGGATTCATCCGACAAGAGCTTTGCCATTGCTCAGCTTAACGACTTCAAACGTATTATTGCGAAAATAAAAACGACAGCAAACTCAAAAATCCCTATTATTCATGCTGCCAATTCCGGCGCCACAATTGACATTCCGGAATCTCGATTCGATATGATTAGACCCGGAATTTCAATTTATGGCTATCATTCAAGCCAACAAATGCACAACAAGCCCCAATTAAAGCCAGCTCTGAAACTTATAAGCTATCTAACAATTACAAAACGCATACCTAAAAATAGCTATATAGGCTATGGCTGTACGTATAAAGCGAAACAAGACATGATTATAGGCATTGTTCCTATCGGATATGCTGATGGCTATTTTCGCGAATTGTCTAATTCCGGAAAGATGATAATCGCTCAGCAAGTTGTTCCGGTAATAGGACGAGTCAGCATGGACCAAACAATTGTTGACTTAACGGAAGCAATCGAACACAATCAATCCATATCCGCTGGCAGTGAAATCACAATAATAGATAATAGTCGCACATCTCCAAACTCCGTCGAAAATTTAGCTCTTTTGTTAAACACAATTCCTAACGTTATAGTAACCGCTTTAAACAAACGCATAAAACGAATAAAATCACGGTAAATCAAATAGCCCTAATTGTCTGTATTTTAAGAAGTTAGACAACAAAAACCTGCAAGGTTCTCTTTCTGACAAAAATTATCTGACAGGCACATTTTTTCGCAAAAACCTACTTGACACCCATAGAGTTACTTGATATATTATATTAATGAAATGTTTGCAAAAGGGTTGGGCAAAGAAGAGAAGGTTTCCGAAAAAGTTCGAGATAAAGGAAACGGGAAGAATGGAGGTCGAAATCAGAAAA
>CAZKNI010000129.1:0-5050 GCA_964554055.1 uncultured Phycisphaerae bacterium
AATGTTTCCTCACGCCGCGAAGTTTCGCAAAGCGAAACGCAGCGCAAAAACAGGCCATGCCTGCGAAAGATTTCTCATTATTTTCAAGCCCGTTCGCGGGGAACGATTTTCGCTGTCGCATCGCCTCTCGTCGCGAACAAAAACAGGCTGTGCCTGCGAAAGATTTCTCATTATTTTCAAGCCCGTTCGCGGGGAATGATTTTCGCTGTCGCAGCGCCTTTCGTCGCGAGCAAAAACAGGCTTTGCCTGCGAAAGATGTTTCGTTATTTTCAAAACTCGTTCGCGGGAAACAATTTTCATCGTCGCATCATCTTTCGTCGCGAGCAAAAACAGGCTTTGCCTGTGCCTGCGTCATTGCGAGCGAGTCAAACCCAAACCGAAGGACGCTCACTTTGTCATTGCGAGCGAAGCCGACAGGCGGAGCGTGGCAATCTCAAATCCACAATTCGAAATCCGCAATCCACAATTCTTCCCTCGTCATTGCGAGGAACGAAGTCCGCCAACTGGCGGAAAGCAATCTCTTTTTTTTCGCAAGGAACGCGGGGAACGACTTTCGCTGTCGCATCATCCCTCGCCGCAAGCGAGAACAGGCTTTGCCCGCGTCATTGCGAGGAGCGTAAGCGACGCGGCAATCTGTTCTTCTCAATCCGCAATCTCAAATCCGCAATCCGCAATTCCGGAAGGGACGTACCGAAGGCATCCCGTCGGGACCGTCGGCGCCGCAATTCGCAATCTAATTTTCCTCGTCGCTGCGTCTCTCGCCGCAAGCAAAAACAGGCTATGCCCGCGTCATTGCGAGCGAGTTAAACCCAAACAATTCAAAATGCAGGCGTTCGTTCTGATAAGCTGAAATTTTATAAAATATCGTTTAGAAATATTTTCTTGGAAATTTTAGTTGATTTTTGTTGCGAGCTCTGATACACTATTAATACAGTAGCAAGGAAGAATCAGATGAAAACAATAGACATACCCAAAACTCGAATAGCACGAGATAAAATCCTAAGCTGGATTCGCGAAGGAAAGCTAACTTCAGGAGAAAGACTTCCTTCGGAACGTGAGCTAGCCAGAGTGTTGGGGATGAATCATCAAACAATTCGTAAAAGTCTTGCAGAGCTTGAGCAAGCGGGGCTGATAGAACGTAAACATCGCATTGGCAGCTTTTTACGTGAAGCTTTGCCGGTTGAGTTAACGAAAGGAATAGCGTTAATATTGCCTGAGTTCATGTTAACAGGCAATCAGATATTACAGCATCCTCTGACAAACCTCTATTTGCGAGGAGTATTATCGGAACTTGACCAAAAAAAATATTCCCTTACCGTCTTGTCATATAAGCCCGGAAATTTTTGGGTTGATGTGGGTGAAATTCTAAAAATCAGAAAAATTAAAGGTGTGATTTTACATCCGTGTGTTGATGTAGAGATAGATGAAGTTCGGAAAATGCTTGACGAAGAGATAAAGATTGTACTTTTGCACCAAGAGCCTAAGTTGCTTTCCTTAAATTTGCCTTATTTTAGTGTGGATGAACAGGTGCCAATGGCCCAAATCTTGGAAAAGTTTATCGAGTTGGGTCATAGGCATATAGCTGTTTGCCTGTATAAGCTTGCACTTCAAAATGCCCTCAAGAAAGAATTTTTGGAATCGTTTGTCAATCGTTATAATCTCGGTGCTATTGAAGACATAATAGTCGAAATCCCCAACGAGGCAGGCATCGTAGATTTTTCGGTGTTGGATAATATTTTTGAAAGACGGGTATTGCCAACAGCTGTATTGGTGTATGACGAATTTTGTGCTTCTCATATATTCAAAATTAGTTACAAACGAAATATTAGAATCCCCGAAGAACTCTCGATAGCGGCGCTATGTGATAATACTCCTGATTTTCATCCGGTATCGTTAACAGCACCGGATACGGTGATTCAAAATGTTGAAGTGGCCAAAATGGCAACAAGAGTATTGATAAAATTTATGGACAACGAAGATATTGCTGAACGTGAGATAAAGCTTAAATGCAATATGTTGTGGAAAGATTCAATAAGCGAATGTAAAGGGAAGCTTTCAAGGTGAAGAACTTTATAGAAGTATGTAGATTTTATTTAAGGAAAGGAGTAATGCTATGAAAAGGTATGTTATTTTTATCGTATTGTTTTTTGTATTGAGTACGGTTGCCGGAGCTTTTGCGGATATTTATCATTTCCATGAATCTTATGATTCCGCTGCATGGAAAACAAAACCTGAATATAAAGGAATGGAATATTCCAAAAACGGTAATGGTGCATACACTTATATGGTCGAGGATTACACCGCTGATGACGGAGACGGTGATTTGGGCGAGCTGCTGTATTATACGCATGAGAGCTTGAAATATGAATGGATATATCATTATTATGAATTCTCGCAGGCTGGATATTTGCTATCCGACCCGATAGTTAAGTTGGACGGCTTTTCTAACAGAGGATATGGTTATGGCAGAATAAGCTTAGCTGTCTGGGACGGAAGCAGCTGGAATGCAATTGAGAGTACATCTAATGGGAATGTAACGTTGACAATGGATTTACAAGGGGACCCAACCTATCAGAATCTTGAGGCACTTAAAGTTCGGATAGGTGCAAGGGTGGATTATAGCCATACATGGCCCGACGCCAAACACGATTGGCTTGATGTAACAGCGGATATCGTTCCCGAGCCTACGGTTATGGGATTGCTTTGTGTCGGAATTGTTGGCTTGCTACGAAGGAGATAAGAGTGTGAAGGTTTAACAATGAGAAGCGAAAGATAAAATTTTCACATCTTTCGCTTCTCAAAGATATGGGCTTTAGGAATTTCGTTTGGAAAGTTTGTTATGAAACGAAAATTGCCTGGTTTTACCTTAATCGAGTTGCTTGTTGTCGTAGCGATAATAGCTGTATTAGTGGCAATTCTTTTGCCGGCATTGAGTCAGGCGCGAGAAACCGCGCGTCGGGTAATTTGTCAAAGGAATTTGCGTGAGTGCGGGATAGGGGTTTATTATTACGCTAACGAGTATAATGAATATGCCCCGCCACCTTATCCACATCACGGAGGCAGCGTCTGGTATGCGTATCTGAAGAGGTATCTTCAAAAAGACGGTAAAGGGAGTTGTCTTGTCTGTCCATCTCAACCCGGTGTACTTTGGAATAAAACGAATTATATGTGGAACTGTAGGCTCGGGGATTATTATAAATTTGTGAAATTGCATAAGTTTGAGGAGAATGATATTTTTATCCTATCCGATTCGCTTGGGTTTTGGTATGTGCTTATAGATACAGCTTCGGGTGCAAGTACCTTTGGGTATCTTAGCTGGCATCATAATCTATCGGATAATTTTCTTTGGGGTGATTTGTCGGTAAGAAATATTCGCAGAGATGAATTTAGTTGGCGTAGGGATTATGGGGGCAAACCTTATTACGGACTTGCATATTGCGACCCTCCGTTTACGGAATAAACAAGATATTGAAGGATGAGCTTTTATGTCTATGTCCTCACATGAATTTGGAAGCTCTTTTCGTTGTTATTTTATTGTTACGATTTTTCATTTTTTTCTACACGGTTGTTATTCTTTGTGTTTGGGTCAATCGTATTTGGGCGGCCTTTCTGTTCATTATGTAGGTGAATATGGAGGTGTTCCCTGGAGGAAATCTCGAGCTGTAATGAAACAGGATTCGCGTTTTGTGAGAGTAAAGGACTTGAATTTGGCAATTTCGTCAATCAACTTGTCGGATGATATGTCGAATAAATTTCTTGAGCACTGGGCGAATATAGCAAGGCGAGGAAGAGAACAAAATAAAGCGTTTTTGCCCCGTGTGTATTTTTGGTGTGGAAATGACAGGTTTTCGGGTAAAGTTAAAAGTATCGATTATTATTGGCTTCGTATAGACAAATTTCTGGAAGCAATGAATCTTTCAGATTTTTACGGAATATGTTTAGCGGAGGAAAATGTTGTTTCGCGCGCCAAAATATTATCGGAGTTGTATCATAGGATTAAGTCTAAATACGATATAAGGGTGTATCAATGGTGGAGTCCCGCTGAAACCGTACCGGAATACAGAATACCTGCGGACGGCTGGATTGTGGATGTTTACAGTTATGGGGGAGATAGGTTTCGAAAATATGTTCAGAGATATTTAGTTACGGGTAAACCGTTAATTATTATGCCATACGCTTCCTGGACGGAAGGTGAGCCCGAATGGCCTGAAAAACAATGGAAAATATTGTTTGAACAGCTTCAGGTTGCAAGAGAATATAATCTGCCTGTTGCGTTTTATTGGACATACGGTCATAAAGGTAGAGGGAGCGGTGTAAATTTCGGAATGTGTGAAAACAACTTTATGGGTAAAATAAACAAAGCGGTACTTGACTGGATAAAGGAAGTTAGGAGTTATCCTAAGGATTATCAGGGGCTTGATAGTGCGGATTTTAGCACAGGCAATATTATCGAAATTGGCCCGACGGATTCAACGGGAAGTTTTGTGTATAAGGATTCGTTTGATACATCAAAGGTTATATTAGACGCCACTATAAGCAGTTTTCGTAATGTGTTATGGGAGAAATCACGAACATTAGCAATTAGAAGCTGGAATTGTCGAGTAAATCCGTGTGCTTCTTTGATTTATCAGTTTAAGGGTGATTTTAAAATCAGGTATCCTGTTTGCTCTCTTAATATTCCATTTTTATCAGATAATAGCAGGGTTTCTATTGCAATCTCTCTTGACGGTGTTAATTGGGAACATAAAGTAACTTCTCGTGGGTGTAAAAAGATTTTAAGGGTGAAAACCTATAAGGATAAAAAATATTCCACTTTGGACTCATTTTTTATTCGTATTGATATAAACGGGAGTTTGACAGAAGGTATTTGTGCAAGAGTGGATGATTTTGAAGTTAAAGGAAAGGTGTTGATACCGTCTCACACTGTTATTGAACTCGGACAGAGTATAGATAATCCGCGTGTATTGATATTCGAAGATGATTTTCAGACAAGGCGTTACTTATATGAAGCGAGAGTAATCGACGGAGAAAAGCTTGAATGGAGTCGAGG
>CAZKNI010000130.1:0-3323 GCA_964554055.1 uncultured Phycisphaerae bacterium
CCCAAGCTGGGGAAAACACATTGAGCGTACTCGATAATTTATCTGAAAATGCCACGTTTGAAATTGCAATGGCAGGATTATTATCTCAAATCGGTTTAATTGTTTCGGATAAATTAATCTCAGTCAACCCAATTAGAGAAAAACTTATTACTAAAAAACTTAACCCGTCAGCAAAAATCGCAAGTAAAATTCTTCAGCGACTAAAAAGCAGCAATAACGTTAAAAATACAGTTATTTGGCTTATAGAGTTTCTCCCTTATTTTAGCAATCCAAACAATGTAACTCTCGCTGACGTTAAACGAACAATCTTATATAATCGCTACGAACAATTGTTGGAGCTTTTATGTGCTCTTTCCCAAGCAAACATAATTTCTTCATCCGCCGTTTACAAACTAAAATCAATTGAGGAAAATATCGACAAAAACAAAATTCGACAAGAGGCTCGATTACTCACGGGCGATGACCTATCCGAACAATTAAAACTTACACCCGGGCCAATTTATCAGCAAATCCTTGAAGCTGTCTATGACGCCCAATTAAACGAGCGAATCAAAAGCAAATCTCAGGCTCTCGCACTTGCTCGCGAAATAATAAACAACACAAATTATCAGTAACTCATAAGCTCAGCATAAAAATAAAAAAACGCTGAAAGCCATTAAAGACTCTCAGCGTTACTTGCAAGTTAATTCTTGCGAGTTTAAGGTTAAAACACCTTAAACTGTTACTTTCCTAACGTCAATTAGATGCCATTAGGCTGCTGGCCTGTCAGACCGTTCAACCAAGCATTGATTGGATTCGTGAGCAGTGCAGTTACCGGAGAGGTAGCGGCATAGCCCATACCTTCTGCAATACCTTCACCTGCCAGCTTGAGACCAGCATTTACCCAATCAGGAATGCTCAGGTCGCAGCCGCAAATAGCTACAATCAATACCAAAGATAATAATACACGTTTCCACATAATTTAGTACCTCCAAAAAAGTGAGAAACAACGGACCTAAACTTATGGTTACCCAATCGCCACCGCCTGACAACACATCAGGCAACGACGAACCCAACGAAAACAAATTATCAAACTAAACTCTACGACAATAATCAATTTACAATAAAAAGCAAATTCCGTCTTTGATTATTATCGAAGTGTTGTAACATTTTTAACATCACATCAAACGAATGTCAATACAAAATTTTATTTTTTTGTATTTATTTCTATTCGTCCAATCATATTAAATTTTCAAAATATTTGTAAGCAATACGCCTACCGCAATGTTTCAAAAGTTATATACTTACTCTCGGCAATTGTCAACAGAAAAGTTTAGAAAAAAAAGAAAAAACAATATTATTTATCGGTCTATAATTACACGATTTTAGAACCTTTTTATCAGTCAAAGGTTTATTATTTTCCGCCTTAATTTTTCTTGTAACTTCCAACAACAAACAACACTTGCGTTTCGAAACATATACTTTCGTGTTATTTTAATTATAAGTTTCTAAAACTCGCAATTATTGTAAATTGTTTTATTTTGATGTCAAAGAAAATTTATTTTCCGTCCCGTGCTTAAGTCTGTATATATTGCTCCTATGACGATAAATTAATATCGCAACCATAATCGACGCAAATACAAGCAACGGCCATAATTCTTTAATTCGCCAATCGGATTTAAAAACAATTAGACATATAAAGCTAAATAAAAATATTGCTGCGGAAATCATTGAACCTAAAGAAACGTAACCGCTAACCTTCACAATTATAATCCAGCAAACAAAAGCAATTAATCCGGGAAATGTATAATACGGATATATTGCAAGCACAATTCCCAAACTCGTTGCTACGCCCTTGCCTCCCTTGAATCCAAGCCAGCAAGGCCAATTATGGCCAGCTACAGCAGAAAATGCAATTATAAGCCAAGCTACATTAAGCCATTGTTGAGAAAGATTATTCGCTGAATTTACAAACAAAATTCGACTCGCCAAGAACGTTGGAAAAAATCCCTTAGCGGCATCAAAAACAAGAGAAATATAAAAATATTTCTTTCCCAAAACACGACCCGCATTTGTCGCTCCTATATTCCTGCTCCCATGCTCACGAAGGTCAAGACCTTTTAGCTTTCCGAAAATAAACCCGAACGGAATCGAACCTAAAAAATAACTGATAATTATTAATCCGGCGATTTTATATGTTATGGAAATATTGTCCAACATATCCCTATTACAACTCCAAACATTGATGATAAAATTCTATCAAATGATTTATATGAGTTTCCATACTTATCTTACAAACAATTTTTTCAGTGTTATCCGATAATTTTTTTCGAAGATTATCATCACACATCTTCTCAATATAGCCAGCCAATTCTTTCGGGCTTGACATATCACCGATTATATATCCACAATCGGATTCTCGTAGCAACTCCGAAGCTCCGTTATATTTTGACGTTATCACCGCTAATTTCGCTCCGATAGCTTCCAAAACAACCCTGCTACAAGGGTCATACCAGCTCGGATGAATTAAAAAATCCGAAATATTATACATTCGAGAAACATCGCTCACAGGCCCGATAAAAATTACATTGCTTTCAAGACCTAATTTATGAACCTTTTCAAACCAATTTCGTATTCTATCTGTTCCCGCTATCAAAACTTTAAGCCTATCGAAAACATTAGCTCGATTTTGCTTCAAATACGCAAGCGAGTCTATCATCAAGCCTAAACCTTTAAGCTTAAAATTATTTGCAACGAAAAGCCCGACAACGGAATTTTCCGAAATTCCAATATTTGTTCGTATAGCTTCACGATGAGACTCGACAATATTTCTGCATACTCGAGAAAGTTCGATTCCGTTAAAAATTACTTTTATCCTGTTGTCTCTCAAATGCAAATGTTCTTTGCATTGCTGACGCACATAATCGCTAACAGCTAAAAATATACAATTCGTTTCTTCTGCAAGATAATGTTCCAAACGCTTAATATAGCGCTGACGAATGTTAGGCCCTACAAGCTGTTTCACTAATCTGCTTAATCCTGTTCTCCTCATCACATTTTGACGATGAGTTTCTTCAATCAATCCGCCACGAGGCTGATATATATCTGCCGACCTGATAGGCGTAATAGCATGTATGATATCGAAATTTTTAGGTCTCAAAAATTGCTCAGCATACTTGCAAAACAACATCAACTTACGTAATCTCGAGTCGCTTTTGATTTGCAAATCGACAATTTCGCATCTGCGATTGCGAGGAAGCTGCTTTGTATTTCCTGTCAAAATTGTCGGCCTTAATCCTCTTTCCGCTAGCTTTTCCGCAAACTCAAACGTAGAACGCTCCGCT
>CAZKNI010000131.1:0-3310 GCA_964554055.1 uncultured Phycisphaerae bacterium
TTCCTATAATCGTCTTGTTGATACTCAACGGGTTGAGTTAAAGGCAGCTAAAAATGTTGCGTTTGCTTTGAATCCTGCAAATGCAATGGAAGTGCAAGGCTGGATAGAGGCAAAGCTGATTGACAAAGGACAAATAATCGACATTCGCAGGTCGGCAATTAAATATTCCTTGAGGGCTGACGAGCGTAAATGGGACGACTTTAAGGTCAAATCCTATACGGGCATGTGGAGCTTGGGCATGCCAGCTTATCTTTATCCCTATTATTACGGAAGGCTAAGAGAAATCGGATTTCACGAATTGGAATGTCGTCCGACCAATCAGCAGGAGGCAGAGCTTACCTCGGAACAAGGCTTTAGAATTTTGGCATCAGGTATTGCGGGAATGAAAGAGCCAAACGCCGGCAAAAAATATAAGCTCTATTTGAAAACAAAAGATAAAAAATATCTTATCAGGGAAAAAGATTTGTGCGACCCCAAATATTTGGCAAAAGCACATCGATTTGTACATAAAATGATAGAGCCGGCTCTTAAATATAGCTGCGATTATATGATGTATGACGAAGACGCCTACTCTTTTTACGGACTGGATTTCAATTTTAGTAAGCCCGCACTGAAAGCGTTTCGAGAATGGCTTAAAACGCAATATGAATCGCTCGACGAACTTAATCGAGAGTGGGCAACGTCGTTTAAGAAATGGAATGATGTTGTTCCGATGACGCTCTTAGAAATACGCGAGAGGCAAAAGAAAATTCCGTATAATGTTGCGCCTTGGACAGATCATAGGAAATTTAATGAAGTTACCGTAATAAAAACGTGGCAGCTTTATAAAAAATGGATTCACGAGCTCGACCCGTTAGCAAGAATGGGACAAAGCGGAACACGCCCGAGTGGAGTTTACGGAGGCAACGATTGGGCACGATTGGCAAAAGTTATGGATTTTATCGAATTATATTCGAATTACTGTAATCAGGGAAAATATGTACACTGTTTTACAAAATCATATATTACGCCCTGGAGCGCCGGGTATGCGATAACCGATGAAGCGTTGATGTGGAACAATGCTATACGTGAAGGCAGAGGAGGAATATGCGCATATCGTGCGATTTCTATGATTAGGCCCGATTTGAGCGACTTTTATACAACAGCGAAAGTATTAAAAAAGTTTGCTAACAAAGTACAAGCTGGCATAGGAAAATTAATTCATGGCGATTCTGTATGTTATCAAGGAAATATTGCAATCCATTTCAGCACAAATTGCATCCGCTCAGCTTGGGCGTTAGGACAAGATTTAGACAAAATACGCGATAGCTATTGCAGATTATTAGAAAATATGGGATATCAATATTTCTATCTTTCCGATTTGGCAATCCAAGAAGGTCAGCTAACACCGAAAAAATTCAAAGTGTTAATATTGCCCTATTCCGTAGCGCTTTCAACAGCTGAAGTTAGAGCGATACGAAAATATGTCAAAGAAGGCGGAGTTATTTTCGCAGACCTTCATCCCGGCTTGATGGACGAACATTGTTGTCCGCGAGACAAATCGCCACTGGAAGATATTTTCGGTGTCAAGCTTAGCTCCCTTAAAAGGAACAAAGCCCAAAAAACAATTTTGTGGGGCGGGATAAATCTAAAACCGAATTTGGCAGGAACAGCTGATTTAAAAAGGATACATATTAAACGTTTTGGAAAGGGCTGGGCTGTCTATGCTGATGCAATCGTTACGCCCTTATATGAGAGCTTAAAGAAAAAATCATATATCAAAGAATGCAAAATCAAAGCAGATGCGATAGAAAAGGGAATGAAAAAAATTCTGAAGCTGAGCAAAGCTATTCCGCCTGTCGAGCTGAACATCGGACAAAGCCATCCGAATATCGGAATCAGTGAATATGCGGACGGAACAAGTAAATATCTTGTTATCGTTGACGGAAGAACATCGAAAACGGAAAAAGTTACATTAAAGTGGGTCTCTGTTAATAAAGGATATATTTACAACGTTACAGACGGAAAATATCTCGGAGAAGCTAAAAAAGCAGAGTTAACATTAACCGATGTAGGAAACGTGTTTGCCGCTCTGCCTTATCAAGTTAGCGGATTAACGATTGATTGCAATCAAAAGGCATCTCGAGGGAAAAAATTCATTGGACACATAAAAGTGCAAACCGTTAATAAAGTCAAACCTAACAGGCATATTATCAGAATGGAAGTGTACGAGCCCAACGGGAGGCTTCGACAAGAATATACGCGGAATATAGAGGCAAAAGACGGAGCAGCGAAATTTGTAATTCCGTTTGCTTTTAATGATGTTACAGGGAAATGGAATTTGCATTTTTATGATGTCATCTCGGGAATTCAGCGGGAAATTAACGTAGATGTAGAAGACATTGCAAGTCGGGCAAACACGAAACAGATAAAAAATATGTTTTGGCCTTATTTGCAATCTCCTACTGAAAATTCCGTTTCGGTTTGCTGGTATCAGCTCTTAAAAGCAAGACAGGCGTATATAGAATATGGAAAAACTCCAAAGCTGGGAAATATACAACAAGCTAAACCGGAATTTCCCGATAGATTTGCTCCTTTTTATTATTCTGCAAATATAGACCGCTTGAGACCTGAAACGGATTATTATTATCGTATAATATCGGATGACAGCGTTTCCGCAATTTATCATTTCAAAACGCTTCCCGCTATCGGAAATCCGAGCAAAGATGGCCACATTCGATTTGTAATTTACGGAGATTCGCGTAGCTATCCTGCAAGACACAAGGCACTCATCAAGGCAATGAAAAAGCAATTAATCAAGAATTACAGCAGCCCTATCGAAAATTACATAGATGTAATAATCAACGTTGGGGATATTGTCGGAGACGGAAGAAAATTCGAACAATATTACAAATATTATTTCAGCTGCATTTCTGAACTTTCATGTAATATCCCGTTTATGGTCGTAATTGGAAATCATGAACGAGAAGCGAAATTTTATTATCAACATATGAAATATGAGAAATTCGCAGGTGCGGAGGGCGAAAAATATTACTCTTTCGCAATAGGGAGAGTCCTATTTGTTGTAATGAATACGGAAATCATGGGCGATAAGCAATACAAATGGGTCAAGGCAACTGTTGAACGAGCGGAAAGAGACGGAAATATCGATTGGATAATATGTTTGTCTCATTATCCGGTCTATTCGGAAGAATGGCATCACAAATATAGCTATCGTGCCTGGCTAACGGAAAGAATTAAGCCTATGCTGGAAAAATATTCCAAAGTTGCAATGATAGCTTATGGACATACTCATGCTTATGAAAGAGGG
>CAZKNI010000132.1:0-3205 GCA_964554055.1 uncultured Phycisphaerae bacterium
CGGGACTTCATCACATCCGTAGATATAAGCTTTATCGAAAATGCCGACTTTCTTCGCTTGATTATATCGAGGCGAAATACGTTTATAGGTCGCTGTCATCCACTTTTTTTGCTTAGCTGACGATTTCGGACACGGACTAAAATATCCAAGATTAAATCTTCCGAGACGCCCCTGTAAAGCTAAACGTTTAAGAATATCAAAGTCGGGTTTCCAATTACGATACTCATACAAACTATCGAAAGTAATATAATAATCAGCCAAAAAATCCGCCCATTCTTGCTTGTGCTTCTTCCAAATATTAATTGGATAATCCTCCTGCTCTCGCCATTTATTCTGCTCGGATTTTGTTACCTCGATAGGGCTATCACAAGGAACAAACGTAATAGCTAACGGCAACGGTGAAGCTAAAGGTACGGAAAAATCATAAACGCGTACAAACAAATCGAATTTTAAGATTGCAACACCTTTTTCACAAACAGTCAACCTTCCGCGATACACTCCGCTCCGCTGACTTTCCGGAACATACACCCGCACCCAAAACGACTGAACATCACCTTTTTCTATTTTCACCGTATCCATAAAATCGAGAATAGGGTCGGGCCACCAGCCGACATGAGACGACCCGTAAGGAGGAATTGACCTTGTCCTAACATAACCTACCGGAACAGCACGAATATTTGACGAATCCAAAATTGCACCGTTTGGACCATTAAGATTACTTATTTTTACCTCTGCTTGCTCCAGACTTGAAAGAAGCGGTATAACAATCACCTGAAACGACTCTTTTTCCCTTTTTGCCAAAGCAACTTCGATTTTACGAGAAAGCTTTATATCAAGCGAACCTGTTCGTGGAAGAATTTTTTCCATACTCGTTGCAAATCCCGCTATCACATCATTCCTAGGCACACCGGACAAACAAGCTACGTTCCGAACAGTTTGAAATCGAACACAAAGTTTGGACAAATCTTCTGTCCGCTGTAATGAAGAAACCGATTTTTTGATAATCTCGGGCAATTTCAACACCGATGATGCCGACAAATTACCGTGTACCGCCTTTGTGAGTAGCTCATGTCCTTTTCGTTGTTGAGCTTTAATCATCTTAATTAGCCAATCCGGAACACAAGACATATCGTCTTTCGTTATAGACAACATACTCTTTTCCGAGCTGTCAAGCTGAACCTGCAATCTATTCAATGATTTCTTTTGTAGCTTAACGAAATCTCTCAAATACCGATTAGAGGGCGTAGGCAACTTATCTCCTGCTTTCAAAAGCACAATCCTGTCTATATAAATATCCAAATCTTCAGGCGGCCTTACCGTGAAAAAGTGCATAACACGTATATGAGATGCATTCAGCTTTTTCCTCTTAAATCCGTTGGCAATATCCACAACAACCTGAACATAGCTCATTGGCTCTATACATACTCTATGCTGCAACCCTTCACGAGTTTTCTTATTCACATCGGAAATAAAGAGCAGCAGATACTGCCTTGAAGACGAAGCATTTGTAACATCAAAAACAAGTCGCTCCGCATCAGACCAATCGCTAACAGGAGGAGCACATTCAAATGCGGGATATTCGGGCATGCCTTTTTTCCATTTTGGAGTGGAAAATTCTAATGCATATTTACCTGATGTAGCAAAACGCTGTACCCGACGAATTGTTTTTCCGGTAATTGTCGTTTTATGCTCGTCATGCCAGCAGCGCACTTCATCAATGGATTCAAAATCAAAGACAACTGTTCCGCTCGATTGGAAAGTGCCATCTTGTGCAAACGAGACGGAAATAAATTCGGGCAAAAAACTTTGAGACAGTGAGACTAAAACAAACAAAATAACGAAAACATATCTGCAACAAACCTTCATATCCGCTTTATAGCCTCTTTAATATTTGCATGATTTTCGAGCATTGACTTCAATCAATATCTCAATTCTCGTATGTATTTTACGGCGTCCATGTATGATAAAACATGCTGGCAAGCACCTGTCCAACCGATTTTCTTTCGACATGGCCATCGACAAAATTAATATTCATTCTATCTTGGGGATGCGGAAATCCAAGCCTGCAATGATCGTTATCAAAATCAGGATAAGGATTAGGCCAAAGGTTAGGCCATACGTGCACGGGATAGCTAACGACGTCTATCCAGCGCGTCCATCGATACTCTGCAAAAGCAACAATCCTGCTAGGCTCTTCTACTCGCTCGATTTTTCTATAGCCGGGCTTCGGAAAAGCACCCCACAAAGAATACAAACAGTGATTATAAATATAAGCTGAGGCACATTTGATTGCGGGATAATGCCCCCACAATAGAGACGATTCATCGGGAAAATCACGTGCAGGACATTTCCATGCCTCGGAAATATCCTCTAAATACGGGTCTAATTCAACACGATATCCACGATGACCGGGTATATCGTCCTGAGGATACCAGCCTTCTCCGGAGACATACCACATTGCGGGAAAATACCCGTCCATATCATTAACATAAAGAACAAGAGCCGTCCCGATTTGTTTACTGTTAAATCCGCAGGCAGCTGTCAGAGCCTCGCCCCTTGCACGCTGCAATGCAGGAAGCAACACAGCCACTAACACCGCTATTATCGCTACAACAACTAAAAGTTCTATTAAAGTAAATCCGTTCTGCTTGAATTTCTTCATCGCATCAACCCTCATCTCAATTTTTCCAAATCTTCAATCTAAAATCTCAAATCCACAATCCGCACTCTCCTCTCTCGTCATTGCGAGGAGCGAAGCGACGCGGCAATCTCATTTTCTTATGTTGCGAGAAAAACAACAATTTTCGCTGTCGCATCATCTTTCGCCGCGAGCAAAAACAGGCTATGCCTGCGAAAGATGTTTCGTTATTTTCAAAGCCCGTTTGCGGGAAACAGCTCGCGCCGTCGCAGCGCCTTCCGCCGCGAGCAAAAACAGGCTGTGCCCGCGAAATGTGATTCATTTTGTTTTTAAGCTTATTCGCGGGGAATGATTTTCGTTGTCGCATCATCTTCCGTCGCGAGCAAAAACAGGCTGTGCCTGTCAATCTTCAATCTCTTCCCTGCGTCATTGCGAGCGAAGCCGCCAGGCGGAGCGCGGCAATCTCTTCTCAATCTTCAATCCTCAATCATCAATCTCTTCAGGCTATGCCTGCGAGAGATGTTTCGTTACTTTCAAAGCCTGTTCGCGGAAAAGCAATTTACACCG
>CAZKNI010000133.1:0-9062 GCA_964554055.1 uncultured Phycisphaerae bacterium
TTTTGTTGTTGGGTTTACTGTTATGTGCGTTTTATTGTGTTGGCAGCTGGAATGTTTCGTTGTTTGACCGTGATGAGCCTCGATTTGCTCAACCGGCAAAAGAAATGCTTTTTGCAAATAGCTGGAAAAATTGGATTGTTCCTCATTTTAACGGAGAAGTTTTTTTTCATAAGCCGGCTTTGTGCTATTGGCAGATAGCGGGTGCATATAAGATTTTCGGGATAAATACATTTGCCGCCCGTTTTCCGTCAAGCGTTTGGATGTCGTTGTCAGCTATTATTATCGGGATATATCTAACGAAGCGCTTTTCGTATTTGACAGGGCTTATCAGCACACTTTGCTTTGCGAGTTCTCTTATCGTAATAGCAGAAGCGAAACTTGCAACAGCTGAAGGGTTGCTTGTTTTGCTTACGGTTATAGCGATGCTATGTTTATGGGATATTGTTGTACGAAAAAGTGTCTTTCGCACCAAATTACTTTTTTGGCTGGCTGTCGGATTAGGTATTTTTTGTAAGGGGCCTGCGATTTTAGTTCCGATAGCGGGTACCGTAGGGCTGCTGTTTTTCACGGACAAACAAGCTCGCAAGTCTCTTAGGGAAATAGGCTGGCTTTGGGGCATCCCGTTAGCTGTTGTTTTAGGTTTGTTTTGGTACGCATTCGCTAATTATTTTTCGGATGGCGCTCTTGTAGAACGGTTTTGGAGATATGATATTATAGAACGAGTACGTCGTCCGCTCGAAAGTCATCGTGGCTTTCCGGGATTTTACATATTAATAGGATTGATAGATGTATTTCCTTGGGCTGTGTTCTTCGTGCCGTTAATGCTGTTTGTTTGGAAAAATCGCAACAACGAAACATACGGAAAAAATATTAAATTTCTTATTAGCTGGCTTGTCGGCACGACAATTTTATTAGAGCTTATCGCTACTAAAATGATGCATTATTGGATACTTGCTTTGCCTGCATATAGCATTTTACTTGCGATAGCATTTGCAAATTGGATTAACTTGCAAGAGAGGCGGGAGAATACAGAAGGGCAGAAAACAGAGGACGGAAAAAGCGAAATTGAAAATTTGGGAATTTGGATTCGTTGGCACATGCCTGCTAAAACGGTTTTGATTATTATTTGGATATTTGTTGCCTTAGCGGGGGCATTGGCAGGCGTAATCGAGCCTTTTAATTCTGTTCATTTGATGCTCTGGGCATTGTCAGCTTCTGTGATTGTTGCAATTGGAATTATAATAATCGGGTTTCGGCGCGATAGGCCGGCAGATTGTTTTTTATCCGCTGTCTTCGGAATGATAATTGTATCTCTCACTGTTTCGTCAATTACATTGCCTGCGTTAGAAAAATTCAAATTGAGCAAACAATTAGCTGACAATATGAAGCGATTAGCTGACGATGAAAATACGCGATTTGCCCTTATAGGCTGGCGTGAGCCAAGCACGATTTTTTATCTTCATAACGGAAAAGATAATATTGCTATAATTTCTCCGGAACAATTTTCCGAGTTTATAAGCTCTCCTAATACGATTGTTGCTATTCGGGCAAAATATGTTAATCGTTCGTTTAAGGAATTTGTTCAAAATTCGTGTTTGTCTGTTGGCGAACTTAGCGGATATGATTATACTCGCGGGAAAGTTCGGACAATATTCGTAATAAAACACGCCAAATAGCTATCAGCATGCTATTTGGCGTATCGTTTTTTAACGTTTCAGCTTCTTCAATTCGTTACATATTAGCGGACAGTTTTGTTATATTTTCGCCGCCATTGATTAGATGAAGCAAAGGCGTTGGCCTATCGACTCCTTCGATATATGTAGGCCTTTGCTGCCAAGGCGTTACCGAAAGCACATTCGCCATGTCCATCCAATATTCGAGTCTTGCAGGTTTGAGTTGCCATGTCATATGAAAATGATTTGCGGGGGCGAATTGTTTATATTCTCCCATTGTTGCGTATTTCGGAACAACAAATGTATGGGGCCACGTAGCTGTCGATGTTTGGCAGACAGCTTTCGCCAATTTCGCAGGCAACTCAACAGTCGTCGCTTCGTCCCAGATAAGAGAAAATATATTTTTTTCGGCGCTATATGCCATTCTTCCCGCTATTCCTTCGATTCCTCCCGGCGATATGAATGTTACCGAATTGCCCATTCCGGGGAAATATCCTTAGTCAGCTAAGGGAAACGAGACTTTCGACATAATTTGTTTGACCGAGGCGCCGGGTTTAGCAGCCCAATCGAAGCTGGCACTGCCTGAGTTATCACCGTCAACAAATCCTCGTTTTTCCCAAAGCGTTTTTCCCGTTGTCTTTATTTTGAGTTTTTTAGCGAGTGCCTTGATTTCCCAAGGTTCCCAGACTTTTCTGAAATCCATAAACAGGGGCGGATTTCCTCCTGTAAGATGTGTGAAGAATAGCATTGTTAAAAGGCCTTGCACGTCAGCTTCGGTTGCATAAGGCAGAGGGGGCTTCGGGCCTTTATGGTCGAATGTCGAATTGAAAAGCGATTCCATAACGTCAGCTACGGGAAGAGGAATGCCTCTAAGGTCGCTTCCCCATTCCAGCTGACTCATAAATCCGCCTCCAACTGCATTTAATTCTTCCATCAAATCGCGACATATAAGATACATCGCAAGAGATTGATTGAAACGTTCGTCGTCTTTTTTATCTCGTAGCTGAATGCGTTTTCCGACGAGTTTATTGAGCCAATTTCTCAGTTCTTGAAGCTCTTTTTTGTCATACGCACCTTTGTTGAGCATGTCAGCCAATAGCTTCATATCCAGACGAGTTATCTCGATGCCAAAAGTGTTACGTGTTGGAATTACATGAGCAAGAGCTGTCTCCATTCCCATCGAATCATGCCCGAAAACAACAACTCGGCGACCTTTTAAGCCTTGATACGTAATAGCTGCGTAACACCAGTCGATAAGCGCGTCAGCTGTCGATTTTGTCATTACCGGATTCATCCCCGTGTCAGGCCAAGTTCCTACGTTGATATGTACAAGTTTTCCATATTGCGAAACGGCGCCGCTACAAGCGTGTACATATACGACGCCGGGCTTAGGACCGCTATTTCCGCAAGTCATATTCAAAGGAGTATCTTTCGGAAATTGTTGAATAAACGAAATAAGAGATGGCTGAGGAAATGCCCATGTGTCCGGCACCGCTACGAGTACATTAACGCCTGCTTGTTCGAATTGCCTTGCAACAACGTCAGCTTGTTTCTCGCCATCGATTAACACGTCGCTATAAACGACCTTTACCGGCTTTCCGTCGACGAGCTTGACATTGTCAGCGATAATGTCCGCTGACATTTTGATAATATTCGCAGCTCGTTTGCGTGATGCTTTGTCTATACGCGGGTCGCAAGGAGAAAAGACGCCTATGACAGGATTTCTGACGAAAGAAGCAATATCCGTTCCGAGTTTGATAGCTTTACTCATTTTAGTGTCTCCTATGAATATGAAACTGACATCGTTAAATATAATTATGTTTGCACAATTTTACAATAGCCATCATTGAATCCTGTAAAATGTATTGTTCATATCCGAAAGATTTATTCTCACCTGCCAATCGATTTTGGGCCAATGCCAACGCACGATAGCGGATAATCTTTCTTCCGTCGCCGGTCCCATATATTCTTTTTGAAATTCTATTTCCGGCTCACATGTAACCTGCGCAAAGGAAATTCCCCATAAATTAGCTATTGCTCGTTTATTAGAAATTTTATCTTGCGTGTATATTAAACTCCAATCGTGATAAGAATCTTGCTTCTTTA
This sequence comes from uncultured Phycisphaerae bacterium, assembly GCA_964554055.1. Taxonomy (GTDB): domain Bacteria; phylum Planctomycetota; class Phycisphaerae; order JAAYCJ01; family JAAYCJ01; genus S014-18. The sequence goes on from CAZKNI010000133.1 coordinate 3,780, forward strand.
AAAGTGTCTCTTCATTCGGGCAACTAAGCTGAACGCACTGCAAATATATTATATGTTCGGACAATTTGATTTGTAACTGTTTCCAATTTGCAGTGTTGGCAATCTCCGAACATTCGATAAATTTACCGACAATTCTAAATCTATCGACACATCTCTGCCAATCTCTGATAATCATCGGCATTACACGAAGGATGAGAAAGTTATCGTTTTCAGCAATGGAATATGTCTTTCCTATAATTGGCGGATTTGTCAATTGTGTGATAGCGGGATTGAATTTTCCCGTATATTTATTTTCCGCTGGCTGATGATATGTTTTGTCTCGCTCCGATGTTTCCCATTGCATATATATCCATTCCTTGCCGGGAGTCCAGACAGAAACGGGAAAACTCTGCCAAGCCAATCCGTAAGTCAAGTGTTCAGCTTGCGGAATGAGAGGAAATTGTTCTGTTGTTCCGATACGAATGCTTTCATTAATATATATTTGTGCCTGACCGTTTATACATTCAATTTTATAGCTGCCTGCTGAAAATTTCTTTTTCGGAGTCGCTATTTTATCCCAGCCGAGCTTGTAAAACGTAGCCCCCATAGGAAGCCAAACTTCTGGCGAATTGTCTACTGACATAGCATCACCCGTCGGCGTTTGCAACGGAACTGCACAGGTAGGCAATCGAGAACCGACAGCTGGCGTATAATGTTCCAACATTGCATTTTTCGGAACAGGCTTAATCATTGCACGATAATGTAAACCTTCGGGCGGAATTAAAAATGCATATTGCCTGATAGCGGGTACTCGCGGACCTCCCTGAAATAAGTCATCTATTTCCAGTAATTCGGAAAAAAGATTTTGCAAACTCTTTTTAGCTTCGTTCGTTAATTGCTTCGCAAGCAAGAGTATCAAAGATAATTCGTCTAAACAGATACATCCGTACGTATCACTTAAATGTTCACCCCATCCCCAGCCGTTTTTGTGCCAGAGTCTTTCCAATAACACAAATTCGTCGAGTAACATTTTTCTGTCTTCATCAGGCATGCCAAACCATTCGCCAATCAGCCAAGCGCAAACAAGGTCGCCAAGATATTCGTTTGGATAATGACGATTGAAATGCCTGACGTGCCTGATAAATATCGGATATGTAGCTTGCAACATATCACCTATGAGTTCTCGCTCTTCTTTGGTAAACTGCTCCAAATGCCCACCGTAGATTGCACACATCGCCAATCCGTTGAAAAATGTTGCATGATTATCTTCGACATGATTTTCTTCCAGATACCATAAAAACTCACCTGCATCCTGCCCACTTGATATTTGAGTTTGTTTTACGCCTTGAAGTATTTTCATTACATCAAGTTCTCCGAGCTTATCGGTTTGAGCTGCAATCAGCAGGCGAACAAAACTTGTCGTCCCACAATGGCTTCGGGGAAGATTGACAACAGCTTTGGTATGTCCACCGACGCCATCTTCACTAAACAGCCATAAGCTTTTATTTTCGTCAAAATCTTTTAAAAGGTCGAGAAATGGATATTCATCGCTCATTTTACTTATTTCCGGATAAATGATTGTTCATTACATATATCGTTTTCATCTATGCCAACACTGTCAAGCATCTGTTCGGATTTTCGAAAATCTATATCATAACGGCCATTATGGCAATCCGAGCCGATTGCAAATTTTACTCCTTGCGATTTTAGCTCCGCGAGATATTCCAGATATTGTTTTTTGAATTTCTCGGGATATCGAGGATGTAAAAGCATTGCGCTGAGATTTATCTCAACAAGTTTATTATTTTCAATGACAGCAGATGCAAATTCATCGTGCATGCTTTTCGGAATAACTGTGAAATCATCAAACCAAGGCTGATATTGCGGACAGTTTTCCTTCCAGTAGCCCGAATGAAACCACCAAGGATGAGCAACGATGCTGACAAGAGGATGATTCGCTAAAAATATATTCTGACGGTGATAATTGCGGATAAGAGCCTCTCTTTCAAACGGTACACCTATAGGCCAATGTGTTCCGCCAATGACATATTCTATGCCAAGTCTATCGATATCATCTTCCGTCAATGCAATTGCAAGTTCAGCATTTTTATTTGATTTTTCCCGCCAATCCGACGAAATTTCCTGTTCCTGTTTCGCGAGTTCGATTACCTGCAGAGTCATACAGCTGACTTCGATACCAAAATGGAAATTATCCGTTTTGTATTCGAGATATTCCCTTCGGGACGCTTCTATGTCGGGCATCTGTTGTATTGTATGCAAATGATCGGTTATGCCAAATTTTTCAATGCCTTTTTCTCTCGCTTTCTTAATGAGCGTTGGAATAAGTAAACATGCTTCATCGCAAGAATTGTGTGTATGAATATGCCAGTCAGAAAAAATCTTCATTATTTTATCTCACTTTTTACTAAAGAGTTATTTTTATATATAAATATAAATTGTAAATTCTCAAGTGTAACTTTCAACGCATTAATTTGAGATTTGTGTGTGTTTTAGCAGAATAAACGAGCCGACCGGTACGCTCAAATGCTTAGCGATTACGTTACATTTTGCTTTTAATAAGAACCAAATCGGCCTGTCGATGTCGCTTAAGGTTTCGTAATTGCCTTGGCCTTTTGATATTATCAAATCAGACGAATTAAATTCTCTAAGAAATTGCTCGCTACATTGTTCGAGTACTGTTCCGGGAGCAGCGCTTCCGCTCGTTATCACTCTCGCTATTTCCGTTAGACCTGCTGCTTGTGCATCTTCCAATGTTGCATCGTTGATGATGGGTTCCGATTTGACAGCTATTGTTACTTTTTCGCATGGCAATTGTTTTAACAAAAATTTGTCAAATACAATTTCGCCGGCATTGTCTGCTAAAAATAAAATTTTTTCTGCTTTTGCTATATCTCTTGCAAATTGTTCGATACGTTCTTTCTCGAATTCGATAGCTAAAGCGTTGTCTATTGTCTCGAGTATTTCCGCTTCTTCAATTGTTGATTTTACGCCAAAATCAATAACGTTGCCTGCAATGGATAACTTTATAGCAGCTGAGAATTTGTCGTCGCTGGCATCAATTTTAGCTTGGAGTTTACCTTCGAGTGATAATGCAAAATCCGTGAACTTTTGCTTGATTTGACAATAAGGGTCATTGTTGTTCAATACTCGTTTTATTGTCTGATGAATTTTTTGTCCCATTACAGGGGGCGTTTGCGTTAGGTCGAGAGTAGCAGCTTGTTTGAGAACTTCTCGCAAGACGCGCTCGTGTATTTGTTCGTCATCACTTAGCAGACGCGATGCGTCGAGTGCTTGACGGACGAAACAGACCATACAGTCAAGATATGTCTTCATTGTGCAAAACCTTTCGTGAAATTATGTTATTACTTTGTATTTTACATATTCCTACAAAAATGTCGTTTTCGCTAAATACACTGAAAAAGCCGTCGGGTAACTGATTTTGCAGGTCAAGAGCTTGTCCGGTTATAAATCGTTTAACATTCGATTTCGCCAGAGTGATTTTGGGAAAATTTGCGACAGCTAAACTCATAGGCAAAATAGATTTTCGAAATTCGTTTTTGGACATATTAAGCACGATGCTAAACTTATGTGCATTACTTATATCGAAAAATCCGCTTTGTATGCGTCGGAGTTGCTTTACATAGGCAAATGTCCCGAGTGTTTCGGCAATATCAACGACAAGCGAACGTATATATGTTCCTGACGAGACTGTTGCGATAAATTCGATTGTCGGAAACCGAATATTTAATAGCTCGAGCTTACGGATTTTAACAAGGGACGGCTTGAGTTTTACAGGCTGCCCTTTGCGAGCTAATTTATAGCTGGCCAAACCGGAGACTTTTTTAGCTGAGTATGCTGGAGGCGTTTGCAGATATTCACGGGGAAATTCGATAAATGCTTGTCGAATTTGTTCTTCGCTTAATATCTTCTCCGATATGTCTATAATCTGCCCGTCTGCGTCGAATGTGTCGCGATGTTCGCCGAGAAAAGCAGTTACTTGATATGTTTTGTCATGTCCGATGACGAATTCGGCAAGACGAGTTGCCTTACCTATAAGCATAATTAAAAGTCCGCTAGCTAAAGGGTCAAGCGTTCCGCCATGTCCTATTTTGCGCAAGGAGAATGTTTTTTTCAGCTGTGATACGATATCATGCGAGCTGAGACCTTCGGGCTTGTCTATTAATAAAATTCCGTCCATAATATAAATGCTATGCAAACGGTCAGCCAAAAATATCGAATAATTGAAACAAGCTGGGGTATGTTAGCATACATTGTCAACAAAGGCAAGCTGATACGCTTAATTACGCCTGGCTCGGATTTGTTACGAGGGGAAAATTTATCGCGAATATGCCGGGGAACGTACGATAAAGAGCTTTTTCCCGAATTAGCTGACAAACTGATTGCCTATTTCGCCGGTCAAAAGGTTGATTTTGATGATATCCCTTGCGATTTGACAAATTTAAGTCCGTTTTCGCAACGTGTTTTGAACGCAACGCGTCGAATTCCTTTTTCCGAAACAGTTTCTTATAAGGAAATAGCAGCGATGATAGCTTCGCCACGAGCATCGCGAGCTATCGGAAGGGCACTTGCGATTAATCCTATTCCGATTGTCATTCCTTGTCATCGTGTTATTCGCTCTGACGGTCAGCTTGGCGGGTATAGCGGCTCGAACGATATAAAATTCAAATCCCGCCTACTTGAGCTTGAACGCTCATCAAGCCCCAAAACCGGATAATGCTGCATTTTGGGGCAAGCGCTTAATCCTTAAAGTTTTAGCATCAATCATCATTCTCTTCTCTCGTCATTGCGAGGAATGAGCTCGAAGGGCGAATGACGAAGCTGAAAGTGCCTTCGGTGCAATCTCTCTTTTTGTCAATCTTCAATCATAAATTCTTTATGCTTCCTCACGCCGCGAAGTTTCGCGAAGCGAAACGAAGCGCATAAACAGGCTGTGCCTGCGTCATTGCGAGCGAAGCCGCCAGGCGAAGCGCGGCTGAAAGTGCCGCCGGTGCAATCTCTTTTTTTCCGCAAGGGGCACGGAAAACGATTTTCGCCGTCGCAGCGTATTTAGCCGCGAGTAAAAAAGGCTGAAGAGATTAATGATTGATTCGCATCGCAGCGTTACGCGTTCCAATAAAGTTGCTCATTGCATCATGCCTCAACGCGAAAGCGCAAAATCGGGCTGCGTCTGTCAATCCGCAATCCGAAATCCGCAATTCTTCCCTGCGTCATTGCGAGGAATGAGCCCGAAGGGCGAATGACGCGGCAATCTCTTCAGGCTGT
>CAZKNI010000134.1:0-3468 GCA_964554055.1 uncultured Phycisphaerae bacterium
TTACGCTACCTGCAACTGCTTTTTTATCTTCTTTTAGCTCCGTAATCGTAACATTGCTTGTGAGCAATACTCCGGCAACGGAAGCTGCGTTTTGCAACGCAGTTCGAGACACCTTAGCAGGGTCTATTACGCCTGCTTTAACCATATCCACAAACTCACCCGTAAGAGCGTTATAGCCGATATTGCCCTTTTTCTCTTTGATATCTTCAACGACAATCGAGCCATCTATGCCGGAATTCTCCGCTATCTGCCAAGCAGGTTTTTCCAGTGCCTTTGCAATGATATCGCAACCTATTTTTTCATCACCGCTTACTTTATTTCGAACCTGCTTTACAGCATCGATAGCACGAATATACACAACTCCGCCACCAGGAACGATGCCTTCTTCAACTGCCGCTCTTGTTGCATGCACCGCATCTTCTATAAGGTCTTTCTTTTCCTTCATCTCTGTTTCGGTAGCTGCTCCGGCATTGATAACAGCTACTCCGCCCGTGAGTTTGGCAAGACGTTCTTGTAACTTTTCCCTATCATAATCACTCGTTGTCTTTTCAATCTGATAACGAATTTGATCAGCTCGGGCCTTAATATCGGATTTCTTGCCCGCACCCTCTATTATTGTCGTATTTTCTTTATCTACGACAACGCGCCTTGCCCTACCAAACTGAGAAAGTTCGATATTCTCGAGCTTGATTCCTAAATCTTCACTTATAACTTCTCCGCCGGTAAGAACCGCTATATCTCCCAGCATTGCTTTCCGCCTGTCACCAAAACCGGGAGCTTTGACAGCACAAACATTGAGTACGCCACGTAATTTATTCACAACTAAAGCTGCAAGTGCTTCACCTTCTATATCTTCCGCTATTATCAACAAAGGTTTGCCAACTTGCACTACTTTTTCGAGAACAGGAACAAGCTCTCGAATATTTGATATCTTTTTCTCGTGTATCAAAATATACGCATCTTCGAGAACAGCTTCGAGTGTGTTGGGATTTGTCATAAAATAAGGTGAAATATACCCTCTGTCAAACTGCATTCCCTCAACAACGTTAAGTTCCGTCGTCATCGATTTGCCTTCTTCGACACTTATTACGCCTTCGGTGCCTACTCGATTTATTGCTTCAGCAATCAGCTTACCAATTTCAGCATCATTATTAGCTGAAATCGTTGCAACCTGTGCAATAGCTTGATCTTTGCCTTTAACCTTTATCGATTGAGAGCGAATAGACTCAACAGCTGAATCTACAGCTTTATCTATTCCTCTCTTAATCGCCATTGCATCCGCACCTGCTGTCACCATTTTCAACCCTTCATTATAAATTGCTTCAGCAAGAAGAGTTGATGTCGTTGTTCCGTCACCGGCAACATCGGACGTTTTGGATGCTGCCTCGTTTACCATTTTAGCGCCCATATTCTCAAATGGGTCGGGCAGCTCTATTTCTTTGCTAACACTCACTCCGTCTTTCGTAATTTTGGGCGAACCGAAACTTTTCTGTAAAATAACATTTCTGCCTGTCGGACCCATTGTAACTTTGACAGCTTCTGCCAATTTCGTTATTCCACGTCCTATTGCAGAATGAGCTTCCTGGTCAAATTTCATCTGCTTGGCCATCTTTTGCTCTCCTTACTTTTCTATAACACCAAGAACATCATTTTCACGAATAATAACATATTTTTCGCCTGATACTTCTATTTCGGTACCGGCATATTTTCCATATACAACTTCATCACCTACTTTAACATCCATACCGGAACGTGTCCCGTCATTGAGCAATTTTCCGGGACCTGCTGCAATTACCGTTCCCCGTTGTGGCTTTTCTCTTGCGGTATCGGGCAACACAATTCCGCCAGCTGTCTTCTCTTCCGCTTCTGACTGTTTTACTAAAATACGGTCATCAAGGGGTTTGATGTTAACTTTTGTTTTCGATGCCATTGTGCATTTCCTCCATCAAAATCTGATTTTCCAATCTATGCAACACTTAAACTGTCCTGTATTTATAAAGCTTTAAGATACCTTTTCACATAAATGCACATCGTGCTTGACTAATATTCCTCTTCACCCATTCCGGCTTCTTCATCTTCTTTCTTAGGCTTTTCGGTTATTATACAATCGGTCGTAAGCAACAATCCTGCAACGGATATTGCATTCTCAAGTGCTGTTCGAGTTACTTTTGCAGGGTCAATAACACCTGCCTCGATAAGATTTTCATATTTACCTGTCAATGCATTAAACCCAAAAGCTGAATCTTTCTCACGAGAAACGGTCCGCAATACAACAGAACCGTCAAAGCCGGCATTCTCTGCTATCTGTTTAAGCGGAACAATTATCGCATTTCGAACAATATCAACGCCAAGCGCCTCATCACCGCTTAATTTAAGTTTATCCAGTGCTTTAGACGCCCTTAGCAACGCCACTCCGCCACCCGGAAGAATTCCTTCTTCAATAGCGGCACGTGTAGCGTGAAGAGCATCTTCAACACGAGCCTTTATTTCTTTGAGTTCTGCTTCGGTAGCTGCACCGACATTGATTTGAGCAATGCCACCAGCCAGCTTAGCCATTCGCTCTTGCAACTTCTCTCTATCATAATCACTCGTTGTAGCTTCGATTTCCCGCTTAATTTGCTCTATTCTACCTTGTATCGCTTCGGTCGAGCCGGCACCCTCGACAATTGTCGTATTATCGTTATCAATCACAACTTTTTTCGCCTGTCCCAAATCTTGAATGCTCACGCTATCGAGTTCAATCCCCAAATCTTTGAATATCGCACGAGCATCTGTCAATATCGCAATATCTTCGAGCATTGCTTTGCGCCTATCGCCATAACCCGGCGCTTTAACTGCACACACATTCAAAATACCCCTCAATTTATTAACGACTAATGTTGCCAATGCGTCACCTTCAACATCCTCAGCAATAATCAGAAGAGGCCTTTTTGTCTCTACAACCTTTTCAAGCAACGGAACAAGCTTTTGTACATTGGAAATTTTATCCTCATATACAAGAATAAAGGGCTTTTCTAGAACACATTCCATCGTGTCTTGATCCGTTACGAAATGAGGAGAAAGATATCCCCTGTCAAACTGCATGCCTTCAACGATGTCAACTGTTGTTTCAAGGCTTTTGCCTTCCTCAACCGTTATCACACCGTCACGTCCTACTTTCTGCATTGCATTAGCAAGCTCTTTACCTATTGACGAATCATTATTGGCAGCTATTGTTGCAACCTGCCTAATTTCATCATCCGTTTTAACAGGCTTTGACAACTTCGCCAATTCCTCGACAACAGCATTTCCAGCTGCACGAATTCCCCGATTCAAAGCCATTGCATCTGCACCTGCCGTCACCATTTTCAAACCTTCACGGAAAATAGCCTCCGCTAACACGGTTGCCGTCGTCGTTCCGTCACCCGCAACATTACTCGTTTTAGAAGCAGCTTCGCGAACAAGCCTTGCTCCCATATTTTCAAACTT
>CAZKNI010000135.1:0-2625 GCA_964554055.1 uncultured Phycisphaerae bacterium
CCGAATTTGCATTTCCTATACACTGACAGTTTTCAAATCTAAGAGATATATCGGGAGAACCTGAGTTTTGGGCTACCAAATATATCTCTATTCCGTCTCCGGAATTATTTTTTATTATGCAATTTTTCATAACACAATTAACAATATGTTCAGTTGGATAATTCGGCTCAAAATCTATTCCCGCTTGAGGCAGAGTTCCTTTTGTATTACTCAATATGCAATTTTCTATGAGCAGATTTTCGACGTTAATTACGCTAATTCCTTGTCGATAATTTTTATCGCAGATAACATCTTTGATATGAATGTTTTTATTACAACTGTTACCTGTTCCGAGATAGATTCCGTCTCCACCGCTTTCAGCGAAGGTTAAGCCGTATATTTTTACGTTTTGACATCCATAAAGTGCCAAACACATTCGCCACTCGGCATGGGTATATAATTTGGGATTATCGTAATCTTCTCGCCACATTCGCACCGTCGCTCCATATCCGATAAGGCTTAAGTTTTTGCAGTTTTTAGCGACAAACAAAGAATCGCTTCTACCTTTGAATTCCCCGCGTTTAGCGATAATCTCTGCACCCTTTTCAAAGATTATTGTTTGATTGCTAACAAGCGAAATCGATTTGACCGTCCACGGGCTAAACATTTTATCGATAATGAGCTTTTCGACTCCGGAATTGATTGCTGATTGTAATTGTTTGGTAGAATCTTTCGGGTCGAATCCCCACCAACAAGCTCGTGCTTCTTTAATTTTGCCTGCCCTAACGTCAGCTATTTTTTGCTCGTCAGGTGCTATATTCTGAGCTTTGACAAAGAAGATGTTAAACGTTACCAATATAATAGCTGATAAAAATATTCGCTGATACATAAACATAAAATTATATTCCTTATTAAAATTAAAAAATCGAGAAACAAAAATTAGACAGTCGATTTCTATTCCATATCGTCTATTGTCCACCAAACTTGTCTCGGACCCTGCAAGCCATAATCTCCGTCTCCGTTTTCCACGTCGTCAAGGATGATTTCATACAATTTACTTGTTCCGAACCATTTGGCATGTCCGTCACCAAACAATGCGTTTAGCCCACTCTGACCGTGATAGAATCCGCTGACATATCCGCCTCTGCCACGGCAAAAATCTACAACAACGGGATAATCCGTAACGCTATCTTGGTGATACCACCAGAGATAAGAATCGCCCGGAAAATGTGTCCATTTGGATATTCTCTCAGTCGGTATACTCTGCCACGCATAAGCGTCTTGAAGATACCAATATCCCGCCCACCATAAGTCCGCAGAGGTTATTCCTTTGTCGTGTTCCGCGACTTTTTCTTCTCTTATTTTGATATTCGGATACGAAGGACAGGACAGCGCCACGGGCAAATCGACATATTTGAGTTCGTACAGCTTAAACAGATTGCACCAGCCGGTACGAAGAGGCCTGGACGGGTCAACGTGATATTGCACCTGACTCCACCAGTCACTTCGGCCGGGCAGCCAACCGTTATAATCGTTGTCATACATAATAATTCCCTGCCCGATTGTACGCATATTAGTTAGGCAGACTGCTCGATGCGCTGATTCGCGGGCATTAGCTAGTGCAGGCAGTAAAATCGCTACGAGCACCGCTATTATCGCAATCACAACAAGTAACTCTATCAAAGTAAAACTTGTCTTCATTTTTATATCCCCAAATTTCGGTAAATAACGTAACAGGCTGATGAAGCCTGCTACGTTTTACATCGCATTACAATATTACTTTTTACGCAATAAGCTTACAAAACCCATTGCAATTAACCCTATCGTTGCAGGTTCGGGAACAATAGTAACGTTATCAAAGTAAGTGAAGTTGCTCGAAGTTCCTCTGGAGCTTCCGCGAAAACCGAAATATCCGCTGCTGAAAGTATTATCGGTTGCACTTATAACTATATTCCATTTGGAATTGATATCGTCCCATTCATAAATGGTAATAGTGTTTCCGATAGCTTCCGCTTTGAATCGATGCCAGCTATTAGCTAAGCTAAGTGTGCTTCCGGATGCAAGCGTTGTAACTGAACCGTTTACTAACTTTCTGAGCTGGCGTTGCTCCGGACGCCAATAATATCCGTTTTCAACTTCGGTTTTTCCCGCACCCGGGTCTTCTGCTCTGATATATACTCTGTTCCACTTGAATTGTGTATGGCTATTGTAATACATATCCCAAACGATAGAGCCGTCCGTATAAGTTCCCTCACCGGTTCGCAGAATGTCGCCGCTGCTGCTATCGTTAGAATAATCCAATACCTTGTTGTTTCCCGGATTGGTTGAATCGTCCTTGATACTCCAATCGCTATCGTGTTCCGCACGAATAGTCCAGCCGGTTAAGTCTCCCGATTCAAAATCAAACGTTGTTGCAAATCCGAAACTGCAAAATACCAAAACATACAACATACTCAACATTACCTTTTTCATAGTGTTTCTCCTTGTTAAAAAAAGAATCATAATTAACTTAAAATACACCGTTTCCTTTTTGAAAATTTCTACACTCATAAGCAATTACTCCTTCTAAAATGAAAAACATTTTCAAATAAACACAATTTTTATTTCAGTACTCACCGTTTGTTTCATATCCGATAGATTTATAAG
>CAZKNI010000136.1:0-3444 GCA_964554055.1 uncultured Phycisphaerae bacterium
GAAAATACAAACGGCATTACAACATATCCGGAGTAACGCAGAGCTGAGTCATAAAAATAAATATAAATATATATTGTCTATAACCTTAAAATTATATGGACAAGCTGTATTCGTATTTGTCAACGTCATTCATTTCGCTTGTTCTTAGTTTGTTTGCGGAAAAGAGAATTTGCGTCATCTCTTTTAGAATCTATTAAAAAATTGCAAATTTAATCTTGACTTTAACAGCTCAGATGAGTTATAATACGACTGTATCGATAATGCGATACAGTCGTATTGTGAAAGGTTTTATTGCAAAATGCTGACAAAAGACAGGCAAAACAAAGCAAATTTTCGATATCAAGAGATATATCAATATCTGGCAACCCATACACGAAAATTACCCCGGGGGCAAAAACTTCCTTCCATACGTGAACTAATGAGCAAATTTCAGGTTAGCCAAAGCACTGTTGATAAAGCAATAAATACCCTTAAACAGGAAGGATGGATAGAAAGTATTACGGGTAAAGGGAGCTTTGTCTCTCGCCCTCTCGAGGAAAAAGGAACATTAGCGGGACAAATAGATTTAATATTATTTGGCTATGAAAAATCTTATCAAATTCATAGCTTTCACAGAGAATTTCTCGAATATTTTTCACGATTATTGGGTCAAGAACATGTCGGGCTCCGCACAAATGTTATCGAGCCCGAATGTTCGCGGAGAGAAGCTATCAAGATAATAGAACAGCTTAACCCTCAAGCGGTTGTTATCTGGAATCTTTATGACGGTGAAATTTCAAATATTTTACACGATAAAGGCATTCCGCATATTTTGCTTACTCCCAATTGGCCTACAATCTTGGGAAACAGTTTTTATATCGATAATCGAACAATTGTCAAACTCTGGATAGAGCATTTGATTTCTCTCGGTCACACAAAAATCGCTCATTTGCATGGCGTATGCGATAAATGGTATCTGCGCGATATGTACGAAAGGCTTTATTTTTATTACGAAGAACTTGGCAAATATAACTTTGCAGCTGACCCGGATTTGACCGTTTACGGGGGATTTACACCTGAAGAAGGATATCAAGCTACGAGACAGTTATTTGATACGGGCAAAAAATTTACAGCGATAATCGTCAATGACAGTATTGTTAGCGGCGTATATCGTGCCATAACAGAACGCGGTTTAGTTGTAGGGAAGGACATTTCCGTAATAGGAACAGATGATCTTGAATGGTGTTCTCATATTCATCCGCCTCTCACAAGCATTCGTATTTCGAGAAAACGCATAGCGGAAAGAATATTGGAAAAACTTAAACGGTATGAAGAGTTTGAGAGAGAATTTATACCGGTAACGTTAAAAGTCCGTGAATCTACGGGAGCGGTTCCCGAAGAAACAATAAAGTAGCATTTTTCTATTAGAGGAGGTTTTGTTATGAATCGTAGAACAGTGAACAGATTGGTTATGAGTATTGCATTATTGATTGGGTGTGGATTTGCTAGCGGTGCCGTTGTTACGGACAATTTGGTAATGCATCTGACAAGTCTTGATGAAAGCAGTTATGGCGGAAGTGGCCAAATATGGCATGATTTATCCGGTAACAATAACAATGCATATTTAGGTTGGTCGGGCAACGTCGAAAACGGAGATCCGAGTTATATCTCATCCGCTCCGCCACGGTTTTCTTTATCTCGAACGAGCAGCGATAATTATCACGGTCAGGGATTTCAGATTTCAGACAGCAGCAGTTTAGATGTTTCGAGTACGTTTACACTTGAAGCGTGGATAAAACCTGCAAGTGATGTATTTGCTTATGATAGCAACATTATGATTTTTGATAAATACCGCAATAAATCTCAACCTAATGACGCGGGTTATGCGCTTAAGCTAATAAAAGATGAGTCAACGGGTGAGGGTAAGCTTTCGTTTTCGGTTCGGAATAGAAGCGCAAGCTCAACGGGATTGATTGAGTTAAACGAATGGAGTCATGTTGCAGTTACTTATTATTATGAAGGTGGCGAGAATGAGCACGGCGTTGTAAAATTTTATATAAACGGTCAGGAAGCAGGTTCTAATACAAGTATATGGTGGCGTCCTGCGAACGATAGCGCCAGAAGTTTGCTTATCGGATTGGAAGTCGCAAGCAATGCGGATTGGACAGGACAGGGTTGGCCCGCGAGAAGATTCTTTGACGGTGAAATAGCTGTCGCGAGGATTTATGATAAGGTTCTTTCAGCCGATGAGGTTGTTCAGAATTATAATAGCGAAGTCAACAGTATCCCTGAGCCCGCAACGATATGTTTAATGTTATCAGGTATAATCGGGATATTACATAAGAAACAGTAAGGTAAAGAATCGCTTTATTGGCAAACAAGGATTTAAGCTCGGATATCAATGAGTAAACCGGGTAAAGGGAATGTGTTTGCCAATAATGGAGGCTAACAATGGAATGCAAACCAAAAAGTTTTACCTTAATCGAACTTTTGGTCGTCATTGCGATTATCTCGGTTCTTGTTGCGATTTTGCTACCGGCGCTAAGTTCCGCTAGAGAAACTGCGCGCACAATAAAATGCGGGGCAAATATGCACACAATATATTTGGCTTGTTTGGCGTACAGTAATGATTATAACGGGCAATGGCCACGTGCCTATGCCTACGATAACGGGTATATATGGTGGCTTTCTTTTATTTATCCCAATTATTTCGGAGCCATTATAGGGGTATCGCCGAAGGGCGTTTATTGTCCTTCTTCACCTATCACGATTTACGGAAACAAGACATTAGGTTACGGCTATACTCTCGCCATATTGCCCGAGAATGTTTGGACAAGTTCCCCGCCTCATTCTCTTTATCTTGACAAAGATGAAGACCCTAACACGCTTATGATTTTAGGCGATTCAGGTCTGGGGGGAAACGGTGCTTACAATGAAAAAACCATTATTCCACGATACCCATGGAACAATCCAGACGATATGTATACTGCAAGCAGACTCAATAATCCTCATAAAGGCAACCTCAATGGATTATTCGCTGACGGACACGTAAAATTACTTAACTGGGATTCCTGCGAGCCATATAAATACTGGTATCTTCGATGGATGAGATTTTGAAAAATTCATTTATGGGTACTTTGTTTATATTATTGTTATATTTGAATGTAAGTTCGAGCTGGTTATCCGCTGATAATCTGATTAGCAACGGGTCTTTTGAGTTAGACAAAAATAACGACGGAATACCCGACGGCTGGCAGTATTCTTGTCAATGGCCAGAAGCTAAACCCGAATTCAAAGTAGAGGAGAATATTACACCTTTCGGGAAAAAATGTGTCAAGCTCCGTTTTCTTACCCAAGACCGAGCACATCAAGTTCGATTAATACAATTCGCTAAACTTAAACCTCGTAAGGTGTACAAATTAACTTATTGGTACAAAAGCATTATGAACCCAAATCTACATGCTG
>CAZKNI010000137.1:0-2829 GCA_964554055.1 uncultured Phycisphaerae bacterium
GGCAATGTTCGCGAACGATTTGCCTTTGATTGGCAGCGATATCATTATTGGTGAGCCAACGGTCGAATCGGGATTTTCAGCTATGTCCGAATTGCTTAATGTTCGCAAAAAAGATTTGCCAAGCGCATTTTTCTGTCATAACGATGCATCAGCTCTCGGTGCACTTCGAGCGATACAAAAGGCTGGCCTGCATGTGCCCGAAGATATATCCCTTGTCGGCTATGATGATATTAAGGAGGCATCTTATAGCAGTCCGCCACTGACGACAGTAGGCGGAATTGTGGATAGACTTGTTGGCAGATTAGTTGATGTGCTGATGGAAAAAATTGAAGACAGAGATGGCATGATTGTAAGAGAAAGAATCGAGCCTGTACTTGTCGAAAGAGAAAGTGTAAGAAGAGTTGAGAGGCGTAAAATCTCGGACGTAGAGCGAAGAGAGACGCCGGGTGCTTGCTGATAACAGATAGCCGTTTTATTGGAGAAGGCATGATAAATAAGAAAACAGCTGAAGTTACGTTGATAGAGCTATTGGTCGTTGTTGCAATATTTATCGCAGTAAGTATCTCTCAAGGGTCGATTGTTCAGTTTCCGTCTGTTTCTTCGGAAAATGCATTGTTTTATATTGATATGGATAAGTCGTCGACAATAGCGGTAACGCCATCGGGTACGTTGCGGGGAAAGGTAGAAGGCAAGGCAATTAAACTTGTTTCCGGTGTGCAAGGCAAGGCGGGACGATTTGTTAATGCTGTTTTGGAGTTTCCCGCGCAGGGTAATATCGATTCGAAAGCGGGAACGGTTGAGATGTGGATTGCTCCTTACTGGCAGAGAAAAGATGGGAAGAAGCATTTCTTTTTCACGGTTTACACTTCGGAAAACGACCGTTTTTATTTGCGTGTGGATGAATTTAACAGGCCTAATGTCTATTATTGTGCCGGAGGTAAAGGTGTTAGTCTTGTAGATTTTGTTGCGGATAAAGATTGGCGTGCTCGTCAGTGGCATCATATCAGTGTTGCCTGGGATTTCAGTAATACACAAAATGGAAAGATATATCTCTATGTTGACGGTAAGGTTTTTGCTCGTCGTGAAGGGATTAAAAATCAGGGGCGGATAAAAATCACTTCCGGGACGAAAATTCGTATCGGGGGGTATGTCGGTCCGGCAAATACAGCTGATTGTGATATCGATGAGATTCGCATTTACGATACATTTCGGGAACCTGACTCGAAGATTACTCATTTTTTTGAATCCTATCGTTATTACAGATATGCCTCGTACCTGAAAAGTCGGCTGGAAAAAGCTTTAAAGCAAGCTGATATTCATCGGAAAACGATAGATAAAATATATTCCGGACGGTATGCATCGATTCGGGCAAGTGCGAAACATAAACTTGGCCTTGTCAGATGGTCGGCGAATTCTTTCAGCAAGATAGTTCCTGAAAAGCATAATCGTAATTTGCATTGGGGGGCTGTTGCTGCAGAAGAGCTGGAGCGCCTGATAATCGAAGCGAAGGTTTTGCAAAGTCGAAAATCCGGGAATTTGCCGTATTTTGATGCATTAGTTGTCAGTTCTATAGAAAAAGTCTATCGGGAGAAATACCGATTCGATTGGCCTATACGCCGAAAACTTCAATTGGACATGGCGAGAAATGAATATGAGTCCTTACAGGTTGTTGTTTTCCCTTATGCCGGTTCACTTCGAGATGTTCAGGTGAAACTCTCTCCCATCGTCTCGCAGGATGGGAAAATTTTGAAAACCGATGAGGTGTCAATCCGTAAAGTTGGATATATCCGTGTAGAAGATGAAGCTGGCGAGAGTCATTTTTATCCCGACCCCCTAAATCCGATAGATAATGATAAAACTTATGTTGATTACCGTAAGGTTCAGCCGTTTTGGATTACGATAAAAACATCAAAAGATGCTCTGCCGAAATTATACAATTTTGACATAACCGTAACAGCGGAAGATATCGATAATGTTCGGCATACTTCGAAAGTTCAGGTTTCCGTGAGGGTTTCTCCGGTAGTTTTGCCGGATACTCCGAGTCTGAAAACCGCCTTCGGTTTAACACCGACGTTTTTGCGTATGCAGCATGGATTGACCAGTGATGAACAGGTTAGACAGATGGCTGATAAATATGTTCGAATGATGCTGAAATATAAATTATCACCGAAATCTTTTGTTCGCGGCAAGGAATATAAGGATGATATGTATTTCCTTCAGCCCAAATATATTCTAACAAAGGACAGGAAAATCAAAATTGACTGGACGGAGTTCGATAAGCAGGTGAAAAAATATCTTCCGATGGGATTGAATACGATTTTAGCGGGAAGACGGACCTGGAAAGGTTCATTTTTGGTCTTTAACGAGGTAACCGGTAAGGAAGAATATTATAAAGTTAAGATGTTTAGTGACGAGTATAAACGTCTGCTCAAGCAGGTATTCTCGCAATGGGAAGAACATTTGAAAGAAAAAGGCTGGCTTGAGATGGGATATACGTACGTAACCGATGAGCCTCCCGCATCACGATTTCCATGGATAAATCATGTACACGCCCTTGTGAAAAAGGCAGCACCAAACCTGAAATGTATGATTACAATGTCTCCGAGAGATGAAATTGAGATTATTGATATCTGGACACCGATTCTTAATGCTATAACAACAAAGGACATTGTTCGTGAGCAACAGAAGGGCAGGCATTTCTGGTATTACACATGTATGGGGCCGTTGTCGCCATATCCGAATTTTCATATTGTTCAATCATCGGTTGCCCATCGTGTAGCTTTGTGGTTTACCTACCGGTTCGGGGGAGAAGGATATTTATACTGGGAG
>CAZKNI010000138.1:0-4280 GCA_964554055.1 uncultured Phycisphaerae bacterium
GTTAATAATGTAAAGTCGAATAGGACAAATAGAAAACCCCTTTATGTGCATATAGGATTTGAACAAAATGAGCCTGTGAGATGGAGTATATTGCAGAATGCAGCTAAAATCGTGAGTGGGAAAAATGGGAATTATTTGTTGGCAGATACGACAAGTGATAAAATTCGCACGTGGCGTCGATATCTGCAGATTGCACCGTCTCAGATAGGGATAAAGAAAAATACGTGTTATTCTGTCCAGTTTGATTATAAGATTTTGAAAAGCCCGTCGTATTTTCAGCTATTGGAAAGAGGTAGCAGGGGATGGCGACTTGTTTTGAGCTGGAGCGGGCCTGAGGGCTATGAGGGTAAAGGAGAAATTATCTTTACGAGTGATAAACGTCGAGCGAGTCCTCTTATTTTCGGAATGAAAGGGCCCGGGGCGATTATTATAGATAATATTGTTATACGCGAATGGAAAAATGCACAGCAGGCTAAAGAAGGATTGAAGGCGGCAGCTATTTCGGTGAAAGCACTCAGGGCGAAAATAGCTGACATTGAAAGGAAATTGGCGAAGTGGAGATGTTCAGGTGTTTCGAGCGATATTGAGGCGAAAGTAAAGAAACTCGAAGAAAGAGTTAAAAAGCAGTCTTTGACAATTGCAGAGAAAATATCAGTTTATAAAGAGATAATCGGAGCTGAGCGAGATGTGTTTAAACTTGAAGTAAAGAATGCGACGAAATCCTGCAAGTTGGCGTATGTTACGTTTGTAGATAACTCGTTGAAAAAAATACGAAAAGATGCTGTTTATGATTACAAAGGAAAAGGGTCGAACAAAGTAAATTTATATTGTGGAGGCAATGAGTATGAATCGTTTCAAATTGTTGTTGTTCCTTTTCGCGATATAACGGGATTGCGTTTGCAAATTTCGGATTTGAAGTGTGATGACGGAAAAAGTGTAATTAAAAAGAGTAATGTAAAATGGTACAAGGTCGAATATGTTGATACGCAGAAAGAGTTGTATCCGGTTGAATATGTCGGGTTGTGGCCTGACCCTCTGGAGCCCGTTGAAAAGGTTGATATATCGTCGTTGCAATATGTTCAGCCGATATGGGTTACTGTTTATGTTCCAGCCAATATGCCGAAAGGCAGATATGTCGGAACGTTGACGCTCAAGGCGCCCAATCTGCCAGCTCGAAATATCCGCCTGGCGGTCGAGGTCCGGAATTTTTCATTGCCTAAGAAAGCAACATTTAAGACATCGTTCGCAGCGAGAGATGCCGCTGGGTATTATGTCAAATGGGGTTTAGTCAAAAAAGGTAATCCGGTATTGAAAAATATTGACAGGCTTTATCGAGATGCGTTATTGGAACATCGGCTATCTCCCGCTCGAATATCGAGTGTTAAACCGAAGCTTAAAAGAAAAATAACCGGTGATTATTATGTTGATTTTTCGGGATTTGATGAAGATTTGAATCATTATATTGCAAAAGGTATAAATTGCTTTACCTTCGGTGGATATTGGGGTTGGCGAAATCATCTGAAAGGAGAAAAGCAAAAATTTGTTGTTTGGCCTGACGGACAAGATAAACCGGAAACGATAATTTTGGATGTGTTGAGTGAGCCTTTTAACAAGCTTATGCACGATTATTTTTCTTCTTGGGCGAATTATTTGGAAACAAAGGGATGTCTCGATGATGTTTATTGTTATATATATGATGAGCCGGGCATGAATGAAATTGATAAAGTCAATAAGCTGTTGGCGATTCTTCACGGAGCTAATCGTCGATTGCAGGCAATTATTCCGGGGATTCCCAATAGGAAATTTCCGGAAACGTATTCGATAAATGTTGATATTATGTGTCCGTTGCTTGCGGGAATAGAGCTTGACAGGGCAAAGGAGCTTCAAAAGCGGGGTAAACATTCTTGGTGGTATGTGTGCCTCAATCCACGGCATCCGTATCCGAACTTTTTTGTCGATTACCCTGCAATCGATCATAGGATAATTATGTGGATGTCGTGGAAATATGCTGTTGAGGGATTATTGTATTGGCAGACGACATATTGGTATAAGAGTAATCCATGGGAGAATATAGAGACGTATACGACGACGCACGGTGACGGATGTTTGTTTTATCCTTCTCGAACACAACCTATACGGGTTGTTCCGAGTATTCGGCTTGAAACTATAAGGGACGGCGTTGAAGATTATGAATATTTTGCGATATTAAAACGAGCGCTCGACCGAATACAGCGGGATAATATTAAGGTCGATTCAAAATTGTTAGCTGACGCTCGTAAGATGTTGAGTGTTCCGGACGATATTGTCGGCTCGCTTAGTTGTTATACAAAATCGCCCGAGCGAATATTGTCATATCGTCGTCGGCTTGGAGATATTATCGATAAGTTACAATCGTATAAAAGTAAAAGGTGAGTTTGCAATGAAAGTAGAATCGGAACACGGAGTTGTTTGCAGTATGCCGAAAGAACGATTCGGGTATTTCGGCTGGCCTACCGTGACCAAAACGCCTAAGGGCAGATTGATTGTAGGGGCATCGGGATTGCGTCTCGGGCATGTGTGCCCATGGGGCAAGACGGTTCTTTTTTTCAGCGATGATAGCGGACGTAGCTGGTCTTATCCTCGCGTAATAAACGATACGCCCCTCGACGACCGTGATTGCGGAATATTGAGTATCGATGAGCACAGGTTACTTGTAACTTGGTTTTCAAGAGACAGCTGTATGTTGTCGGAGCGATTTTCGGGAGTGGCGGAAGATGTGGAACAGATGCGCAAATATTGGGCTGATTTACATGACGAACGAGCGTTGGAAGATGCTGATAGAATATGTCGGCCTATAGATGTGTATGAGTCAGCTGTCAGTCGTTGGCGTGGCGCCTGGTGCCGCCTGAGTCGGGACGGAGGCAATAATTGGGGTGATTTTGTGCGTACGCCTGTGAATAGCCCACATGGCCCGAATGTTTTAAATGAGAAAGAATTAATTTATATGGGCAAACAGTGGGATGTCGATCCTAATGATCAACGTTCGGGGGGGATACAGGTTTATAAGAGCGGAAATGAAATTGTCGATTGGGAATATCTTGCTGATGTTCCCTTGCCCGATGATACTCTTAATTATCATTTTTATGAGCCCCATGTTGTAAAATTGAAGAGCGGCAGGCTGATAGGAGTAATACGATATCAGTATTTTAGAATAGGGTTTATTGAGTCGAAAGGAGTGCAGCTGCCGAAGTTTAGTGAGAGAGAAAAGAAATTGTTTTGTAATGAGAAATATCACGACCCGTGTTTGTTTTTGACGATGTCCGAAGATGAGGGTAAAAGTTGGACGATGGCTAAGCCTATCTCGAACGTTCGAGGTGTTCCGGGTCATCTGCTCGAACATTCGTCGGGTGCGTTAATCTGCTGCTTTAGCTATCGAATTAAGCCTTATGGAATTCGCTGCGTGATTAGTTTTGATAAAGGGGAGAGTTGGAGTGATGCTTTTATAATACGCGATGACGGTGTTAGCATCGACCTTGGATATCCTTCATCGGTAGAGCTTGCAGACGGGAGGGTGTTTACGGTATATTATCAGCAAGTAAATGTCGGAGAAAAATGTTCTTTGCTTTATAGCATTTGGAAAGTGCCTAAGTTATGAGAAAAAGTGTTGTTAAAGGTAAGTTGCGAAGGGGTGAACCTGTTATTGTTAATAAAATATGTTTTCTTAATGCTGACCTTGTCGAATTGCTCGGTTTGATGGGATTTGATTGTGTGTGGATTTGTAATGAGCATTTGGCTATCGATGCTTGGCTGCTTAAGGATATGTTGCGAGCCTCTCGTGCGAGTGGAATGGATGCGTTGATTCGTACTGGGCAGGATAGCTATGATGATTTTGTTCGTTTTTTGGAAGTCGGGGCGAATGGCTTGATGATTCCTCATGTTAGGGATGCTGAACATGCTCGTGAGATTGTTCGTAGAACGAAGTTTCCCCCTGTCGGTGAGCGTGGCATTGATGGAATTTCTGCAGATGCAGATTTCGGATTGTCAGAGACACAGGAGTATATCAAACACTCAAATGAAGAGACGTTTATCGTCGTTCAAATAGAAAATAGGCATACTCTTGATAATATTGAGGAAATAGCATCTGTTGAAGGGATTGATGTATTATTCGTCGGGCCTGCGGATTTGTCTTTGAGTTTGGGTATTACAAATCAGGTTAAACACGAAAGAATAATCGAGATAATCTCAAGGGTTGTCGAAGCTTGTCGAAATACGCGTGCTGTTTGCGGGACGCCTTATATAGA
>CAZKNI010000139.1:0-4472 GCA_964554055.1 uncultured Phycisphaerae bacterium
AACATTTTTGTTCGTTCAGGGTCAGGCAGGAATGATGGCTAGCGGTTCGTGGGATGCTGAGAGTATTTTCCGTCAGGCAAAATTCAGAGTGGGTATATGTGATTTTCCGTTACCTGCAAAAAATGAAAAGTACGGAAAATATATTTTGGGTAAGCTGAGTGAAGCTGGTACGAGTACAGGGGCGGGGTACGGAATATGCCGATATAGCAAGCATAAAGATATAGCGATAGATTTTTTACGTTTTCTCACATCAAAGAAGGAGAATCAGAAGTTCAATCGTCTTGTGAATTGGATACCTGCGGTTATCGGAACGAGCCCGAACGAGAATTTAAAAGAGTTTATGCCCGACCCGAAGGGATTTACGACACGAATGAATTGGTATTGGCCCGGTTATACGTGTGACGTTTATATGGGTGCGTTGGCACAATATCTCCAAGATGAAATTACGTTTGAAGAGTTTGGGAAAAAGGTATTGTCAGCTTTGAATGATGCGAATTACGGTTGGCGTGTAGCAGTTGTTAAACAATACGATAATATTCGTAATTTGGTTAGAATACAGGAACAGTTGATGGGAATATTGACATCCGATAGATTGTTTCCGAGAGATATTGCTAATATTCAAGTGAAATATAGAGATGCGATGATTAGACAGTTGCGGTCTTATTACGGAGCGGAGGAATATAAATATCTTGTGAAGAGGAAATTGGGATATAGCCTGGAGGTTGAATAAGGTATGGCTAATATTGTCAATGCGATAAAAAAGCTTCGGTATCAGTGGACGCTGTATCTTCTTCTGTTGCCGACGGTAATGTTGGTCTTGATATTCCGGTATATTCCGTCGATTGGTGCGATTAAATACAGTTTTTATCGTTGGGACGGTGCTTTTATAGAAGAATATCGTGGCTTGGAAAATTATGTTCACGCGTTCTTTCACGATCCGTTGTTTTGGCACAGTTTTGCTCTTGTTTTTCTATTGCTGTTTTTTAATATTATTAAGATGTGGCCTAGCATATTTACAGCTGTTCTTGTTCATAGGGTAAAATCCGATAGATGGCAATATGTTTATCGTGTTCTTTTTGTTATTCCGATGATTATTCCGAGTATTGTAGGATTGTTGATATGGAAATCGTTTTATGATCCGACAGTAGGAATATTGAACAAGATATTGGATGAAACGGGGTTGATGAATTTGCTGATATGGCTTGACGAACATTATTTGCATTGGAATGCATTTGTAGGGGGGCATCCCGCTTGGTTGGCTCATACGAAGTTGATAATTCCCGCGGTGATATTTTGGGGATTTCCGTGGATTGGCGTTGTCGGAGTATTGATATATTTGGCGGGTTTGCAGAATATATCTCAGGAGATATATGAAGCGGGCAAGCTTGACGGATTGAGTTGGTGGGGAAAATTTCGTCATTTGGAGTTTCCGTTAATAATGACGCAGGTGCGTCTTAATCTGATACTTTTGACGATAGGTACGCTTACGGATTATGGATTTTTCCTGATATTGTTGGGTCCTGAGGGTGGCCCGGGTAATGTCGGTATGGTTCCGGGATTGTATATGTTCCGCGAAGGTTTTTACGGTCAGAGATATGGATATGCCTGTGCATTAGGTATGATTTTGTTTGTTATTATTATGATAATAACGATATTTTATCAAAAAGTGGTGCGAGTAGAAAAATAGGTATGTAAAGGTTTAATGTTATATTAGTCGGGTATGTTGTCGAATCGAAAAATGTACGAGTAGGAGTTAAAATTGCTATGCCTATGGAAAATTCTTCGCGAGAAAAGATAAAAGAATTAATAAAGCACTGTTTGATATGGATTGTGTTATTATTCACATTTTTTCCGTTTTATATTATGTTGGTGATAAGCTTTAAGACAAACGATCAATTTGTGCAAAATCCCTGGTGGTTTGACTCTATAAGTCAGTGGCATTGGGAGAATTGGTCGAAAGCATGGGGCATTGTGAAAATATATCTTGCGAATTCAATCGTGGCGAGTATAGGAGCGACAGCGGTATGTCTGTTTTTTGCCGTGTTGACGAGCTATGTTCTTGCGCGTTATAAATTGCCCGGTAGCGGAATAGTTTATTACGGTTTAATAGGTTTGATGTTTCTTCCCGGTACGGTCGCTACGTTAGTAACGCTTTTCGTATTGTTAAAGAATATGGGGATGTTGAATAGTTTATTGCCTTTGATAATTGTAGGAGCTGCAGGTGGACAGGCATTTTGCGTTTTTATTTTAAAGCAGTTTATCGAAGAGATACCGAAAGAGTTGTTTGAGTCGGCACAGATAGACGGTGCGTCTCATTTGCATCAGGTTTTTAATATAGTCTTGCCGATGTGCGGGGCAATCATAGGGACGTTGGCGATATTGCAATTTATAGGTAATTGGAACAATCTTATGCTTCCTTTGATAATTATGAGAGATGATTCCAAATTGACGATACCTGTTGGCTTGATGAGACTTCAAGGTGAATATGTTAAGCAGTGGGGGCAAATGATGGCTGGATATACGATAAGCTCGATTCCACTTATTATATTGTTTGTGTTTTCGATGAAATTATTTATAAAAGGACTTGTCGCTGGAGCAGTTAAAGGATAGCGTATAAAATGTAGAGAGCTGATTGTAGCGTTCGGGATTGTGGATTCGAGAAATTTATGTGTTTTTATGTGAAGCTGTAAGTAAGAGAAAAAGTGTTTGATTTTAAAAGAGGAAATTTATTATGTTTGGTTCGCTTGGCGATATGATGGGTTTGATAGGTAATTTGGGCAAGATTACGAAAGAATATAAAAAGCAAATGGAAGAATTGAAGTCAAAGACAGTAACGTCTTCTGTCGGCGGCGATCAGGTTCAGGCGAAGGCTAACGGTTTGGGAGAGCTGACGGATATTAAGATATCCGAAGAACTTGTCAAAGAAGGCGATGTGGAGATGATAGAAGACCTTGTTCTATCCGCTGTCAATTCCGCAATAGAAAAGTCGCGAGAACTTGCTCAGCAGCAGATGGGACAATTAGCAGATATGCTTCCAGCTGGCATGAAAAATCTGATGGGGTCGCTGCCTGAAATGCAGCTTGACGATGAAGAGAAATGATTTTGTATTTAGCTGATTTGTTTGCAGATGTGTAAAGTGTAATGATATGAATATCGGTTAAGAATTTTTGTGTTTTATTTTTGTTGTGAGCAATGAATATTCCCGTTCTCGAAAGATTAACAACTTTATTGGCTAAGTTGCCCGGTATCGGGCCTCGAAGCGCGGAGCGGATTGCATTTTATTTGTTGCGAGTCGATGCGAAAGAAGCATTTGAGTTGGCGGAAGCTATAAGAGATTTGAAGACGTCGCTTAGATATTGTAGCTCGTGTTTTAATCTTACCGATACGGATCCTTGTGTTATCTGCTCGAGTGCTAAAAGGGATCACGGAGTGATATGTGTTGTAGAGCAGCCTCGCGATTTGGCGATGATAGAGATGACGGATGCGTATAGCGGCGTATATCACGTTTTGTTGGGACATCTTTCGCCGATGGATAATGTCGGTCCGGAGCAGCTTACGATTTCCGCTCTTGTCGATAGGGTTAAGAAGGGCGGCGTTCGTGAAGTGATATTGGCGACTAATCCGACAATGGAGGGTGACGGGACAGCATTATATATTGCGGATCAGTTGAAGGGGCTTCCGGTAAAAGTAACTCGTTTAGCTCGCGGTTTGGCTGTCGGCTCTCAGCTTGAATATACGTCGAAGGCTACGCTGGCAGATGCAATCGCTGAGCGTAAAGATGTTTGATGTTGCACGTTCTAATAAAGCTGATTATTGTGTTGTGTTTCAACTCGCGGACAGAGGCTGCTCTTGCTCGCGGCGAGAGATGCTGCGACGGCGAAAATTGTTGCCCGCGCCCCTTGCGGAAAAAGGAAAACGAAAGAGATTGCCGCGTCATTCGCCCTTCGTGCTCATTCCTCGCAATGACATTGCGCAACAGCGAAAATCGTTTTCCGCGAACGAGTTTTAAGTGAAATGAATGACATTCGCAGGCACAGCCTGCTTATGCGCTGCGACAGCGAAAATCGTTTCTCGGCGATGCAGAAATTAGATTGCTGCGTCCCTTCGGGACTCGCAATGACGTTGTTCAGCTCTGTGTGAAAGCGGGAATTGCAAATTGCCGCATTTTTATTAGCATGGCAAACGAAATATATAAGCATATTCGAATATTCTAATGTGCTTATATATGAATGTAATCAGCCGACTTTGGCAGCATTTCGCTGCAAATCAGCAGCTGCGAGAATCGCTTGTTTGAATAGGCTTGTCGCTGACGAGGCTTCGTCAGCGACAAGCCTATCAGCTTTTAAGTCTTCTCGCGCAAACGTTGCAGCTTTTTGTATTTCTCGAAAACGATAAGCTATTTTCAAGCACAGCTTATTTTTGCACGTGATAAAAATCGCTAAACGCATTTTTGCATCTTAACGATATGTCTA
>CAZKNI010000140.1:0-2727 GCA_964554055.1 uncultured Phycisphaerae bacterium
GCCCGTCTCGTTACGTTCGAATATAGGAATAAATTGCAGAAATTGTATGCCACTGTTTACCAGAAATCTGTAAATATCAGCTCCATGCGAAACATTTTTTGCATTAAGCGTTACGAGCACGTTAAATGTTACGTTATACCTTTTGAGCAGCTGTAAGCTATTATACGCTTTAGCAAAGGAATCGGAGCCATCGCGAAATTTACGATAAAAATTATGATATCGTTCCGGGCCATCGATGCTTAATCCGATAAGAAACTTATATTCGTTAAAGAATTCACACCATTGCTCGTCTATTAACATCCCGTTTGTCTGCAATGCATTGCCAATGATTTGCCCTTTATGGCCAAAAGCTTGCTGAAATTGCACAACTTTATCAAAAAATTGCCTTCCGGCAAGCAAAGGCTCGCCCCCCTGCCACGAAAACTCCGCTTGATTGGGTTTAAGCTCCAAATATTGTAAAAAAACTTTTTCAAGTACATTTTCGGACATTACAGTCTTTGAACTTTGCGGATATAGCTCATTATGCTTATTTTTGTAATAACAATAGCTGCAATCCAAATTGCATTGTCCCGAGACGGGTTTGAACATCAATTGAAAATCATTATCCGGCATATCATTATATCCTATACTCATTTCGGCACTTCCGACAAAATAAAACAAATCAAATGCTATCAAAATATGCAATTATACATTATAATTCTTTACACTTTTGACTTGTATTAAAATGCTACGAACGTTAAATTATTTATTTCCGTTAATTTGGCAAATTTTAAGGAGTCTCGTTGATGGCAATGAGTATCACGAAATTTTTTAGAAAATACAATAAACATCTGTTAGCGGTCTTTACGGTGTTTTTAATGGTCGTGTTCCTAATTCCTTCCGCTATCAGACAATTTTTCAGTCCCAAGCCTAGCAAAAGAGTTATAGCCCAGGCATACGAACAAAACATTCGCGTTTATGATAGGATGCAAACCGAACTGGAAACACAAATTCTCAATTATCTCAATAGCGCCGTTAGCAACAATAATAATCGTAATCGCAATGCTATGCCCTTTAATTGGCTTATGTTTGTCAGGCAATCGGACCAACCTATTCTCGATTATTATCTATTAATCCTCGAAGCGCAGCATTCCGGAATTGTAATAAGCAATCAGCGCGTCGATTTGGAATTAGCTAATAGGAAAATTCCTCCGGAATTTGTTAATCGAATATTGCAATCGATGAACATTCCGCTAAAGGTGCTGTATAAAGCTGTCAAAGACTATTTATCAGTCGAAGAAATGCTTTCCTTAGCAGCATCAGCTATAAAAGTTTCCGAGCCTGAGCTTAAACACCTCTTTGTACAAACACATCAGCGTATAAAGGCAAACATCGTTCCCATATCATCAGATAATTTTACGGATAAGATTCCTAATCCGTCGGAAAAGGAACTAATTGCACATTTCGCAAAATATCAAGAACGATTTAGGTTTCCAAACAGAATTGCGGTCGAATATATCGAAGCTGACCTCGACCAAATTGCAAAAGGAATTAAAATCAGCAGAATAAGAGCAAGGCAATATTGGCAGGAACATAAAAGTCAATTCACAATAACAACAATACCGGCAACACAATCGACAAAACCGTCAGATTTAAAACCTGTCAAAGTTCAGCTGCCGTTCGAAAAAGCTCTTCCGCTTGTAATTAAAAAGCTACAATACTCCCGTGCAAGAGAAAAAGCTTTGACAGCTTTAACCGAAGCGCGAAGAATAGCTGAATCTTATTGGCGTAAAGCGCCTATTGACAAAAACGGCATTAAACACAGACCTAATCAAGTCGCCGATTATAAAAAACTTGCTCGTGAATTCTCTCAAAAATACGGGATTAAGCTGACATATCATAAGACCGGCTTAATCAGCGCGGAAGAAGCATCTAAACTCAAAGGTATTGGAAATTCCTTTATTATCGAACAACACAGACCTTTGTATTTTCCGCAATACGCATTTCGAGTAATTCCACTTATAACGCCTCCGCCACCAAAAATACGTTCACAAATGTTATATCTGTCACTTTGGCAGGACTCCGCAGGATTACTGAGAAAACTAAACGCAAACTCTCGCCAAGAAAAAGCATTCTATTTATTCAGAGTAATAGCTGTTGACCCAACCCATCTGGCAAAATCGCTAAAAGAAGTCAAAGACAAAGTTATTCTCGACTGCAAACGAGAAAAAGCATACAAACTTGCTCAAAAATACGCAGAACAGCTATTATCGATAAGCCAAAAATATAAATTAAATGAAATTGATAAAAATAAGCGATTAGCAAAATTATTTGAGAAAATCGGCACAAAATCGATTAAACCGACAACCTTTGCGAGAAAGACAATTTCATGGACAGGAAGACTTACTTGGCCAATGATTCCAAACGTTACACAAAACGTAGGCTACTTTGTCGAGGAATGTTTCAAAAAACTTTGGAATCAGCCAACGACTCAGCCTAACGGAAAATTCACGTCAATCATTATTAATGATGATTCCGCTAAATGTTGTTATCTCGTACAATTCATAGAAAAAGATAAGCCGACGCAACAAGATTATATTCGCATAAAACCGTTTCTGACCCGATATTTACTTTCAGTCAAACAAAGGGATTTTGTAAATATCTGGTTTACGCCCGATAATATTCATAAACGGGTCCATTTCCAGAAAATCATAAGATAAATAACAGCTGAGTTTTTTCATTTATATT
>CAZKNI010000141.1:0-6715 GCA_964554055.1 uncultured Phycisphaerae bacterium
TCGAGTAACGACATACTCACTAGGCGAAAAGCATCTGTCAGTTATTACAAATCCGGATTCGAAAGATGTCAAATACAATCTCAATATAAACGGACTCGACGATATAACACAATCCGTAACTATCCGATATGAAGACGGAAAGAAAAAACAACACCAATTAAACGAGCAGCTTATCGTTCCGGCAAGGTCATTTGTCTCTATTGAGTTTACCGGAAAAATCGTCAGACCGCCCGGGCAGGAAGGCGAACTGTATCGGGAAGACTTTGAACGAAGAAAAGCTGGTGATGTTTTAACCGGATTGAACGGTGCCGTCTTTACCGTCGCCAAGGTGAAGGACGGACAGGCACTAAAAGTAACGTTTGACAAACCCGGGAAGAAAATCCTCATACTCCAGCAAGCAAATCAGGAATTCGGTTTACCGCTTGCCAATTATGCCGTCAGTGCTAAACTAAGGGTGGAAACCGACGAAAAAACATTCGGGACAATCGGACTCCAAATTCGAAGAAAAGACAAACAAGCGATTTTCGCGGGAATGGTGCTGGACAAGGGCATCGTATGGGCAAACTATCACGACACCGCAGGAAAATCACAGACCTATTACATCCGACACGGAAACTTCAATGCCCCGTTCAATATCAAGTTAAGCGCACAAAACGAAACAATTACGTGCAAGACCGGAAAAACTTTTACCTTTGACTCCAAAGTAATCAATTCGGGACCGCCTGCTATTTTCATAGACGCAAAAGCGTCCGGAACTGTGTATATTGACAACATAGTCGTAAAAAAACTAAAATCCCAAACAAAAGCAAAGAACAAAAATTCAAAACCACAGGTATAAAAAATGAGGTATAGAAAATGAAACGTAATTTCCCGAACGGTTTTATCTCTGTAGCAGCGGGTTGCAACGATGCCTATAAGGTTAGGGATAAAAAATGTAGCTATACTCTGATACACGGTTTTACTTTAATCGAACTTTTGGTCGTTGTTGCGATAATCGCGGTGCTGGTCGCGATTCTTCTTCCCGCGTTAAGTACAGCCAGGAAGCTTGCCAGGGCGACTACCTGCTCCTCGCGGCTGAGACAATTAGGAATGGGCTGGATTTACTATGCCGACGATAACGCTGGTGTATTCCCGTTGGGACTGACCTGGGGTGCCAGCGGTGATTATCCCGCATATCACTGCTGGTGGCATTATGAGTGGGGTATCGGGCGATATATGCCAACTCCTACGATAAGCGATTCAACAGCACCTAATCCCGTCGATAAAGCGGGCGTTTATAAAGGATGGTACTGCTCCGAGCATACAAACGACGCATTAAGTTTTTCTGCTACCATCTGGACAACTTATTCCCTTAATACCCACTTCGGTTATTATAAATACACCAGACAATCCAAAATCTCTTCCCCTTCTACAACTCCGATATTATTTTGCTTCTGGGACATGACGAGTCCTACACATCCCGTTGGAAATTTTTTCGCCAGTCCTCATTATAGTGAGCTTGATTGGCGGGGGTATCATTTTATGTATGGAGCGAACAATGTTCACGGTAACGGAACAAATTTCCTTGTCTCGGATGGACATGTTGAACGCATTGCTCCACTAGCAAGCCGTTTTGATTATCAGGACATTTTGTCCTGGTATCCATAATATTTTGTCAACTGCCAACAGCCAACATTTCACGGCCGTTTCTGCTCACGCCGCGAAGTTTCGTAAAGCGAAACGCAGCGCAAAAACAGGCTTTACCTGCGTCATTGCGAGCGAGTCTTCGAGCGTGGCAATCTCCAATCCGAAATCCGCAATCCGAAATTTCTTCAGCTTGTCATTGCGAGCGAAGCCGACAGGCGGAGCGTGGCTGAAAGTGCCGCCGGTGCAATCTCTCTTCTTCTCAATCCTCAATCCGCAATCTTCAATCCTCAATCATCAATCTCTTCAGGCTGTGCCCGTGCCTGCGAAAGATGTTTCGTTATTTTTAAGCCTGTTCGCGGAGAACGATGTTCGCTCTCGCTGCATCTTTCGCCGCGAGCAAAAACAGGCTGTGCCTGTGCCTGCGTAAAATTCAAAACTTTCTCAGGAACGATTACGTAATATTCCTAAGCGAAACATCCGGCCTAACGTCGGGAAAATACTTACAGCTGTTGAGCAGAATATCTGCACAATGTTCATGGATAATAGCTGAATGATGGATATATGGACCAAATATAAATGCCCGTTCCCACCTCGACCAATCATCTACTTCCATCCACATATACGTGTTTTGAGTAAATGGCCCGTCGATAGTTTTGCCTTCCCCCGCTATAAGCTGATATTGCCCACTATCACCGTCAAATCGAGCAACGGTAAGTTCACCGTCTTTCATCCGCCAATGACCAACTCCGCTAATCGGGCTCGGAAGTATCCAATGCCTTCCAAATTTAGGTTTACAGCCGTCCGCTACAAGTGATAACGCTGACCCACAGTGCCATAATAATACTCCATTATCATTTTCCGGATGACGGTTAGTAATATCCGCAAAAAATGAAGCTCGTCTTTCATAAGCGGCAGATTCCAGTAACACTGCTGATATCGCACCGTGAATGTCAGTTTCACAGATTATAGGCAAACCCTCATCGCCAGCCAGTGCATCTGCCGGAAATTCATAACTACCGACCGCCTCGACAAGCGAAGGAAACGATTCTACACAAATAGCAGAAAGATTTTCCTTCTCCGCCCACTCCAGATAAAAATCTCGCAGCCCCAACAAATTTATCAACGGTTCGTCATCTGAATAACCTTCGAAATCTATTTTTTCCTTCAACTCCATAAGTTCTTTTTCATAATCCGCCTTTCTTTCGTTTACCAATGCCTGCATCCGCTGAACTACTCTTATAAGGTCTATAGGTACGATTTCTATCCCGAACTTTTCCAGAAGCTCGCTTTCATTGATTTTGCACGTCCAGAAAAAGTCGATTCTTCCGCCTACCTGGCCGATACGCAAATTACGAAACGCTCTGACCACCGATGCTATTCGCAGAAAATCAATCACGCCCCGCTTGAACACCGGTTCGTCGATTCGGCAATTTTCGATGTAATCGAATGGGACGCCGAGTTTTCGCAAAACCTTGCTACTGGCGAATAACCCGCAAAGCGAATCGCGCAGCCGCGTCCCGTCCGGCAGAGGAGCTTCGTCCCGCGGTCCCCATAGCAGTACGGGAACGCCAAGACGTTTTCCTATCATCCCGACCGCACCTTCTGTTCCGAAATTGCAATGAGGCATAAAAACCGCATCGATATTTTGTCTTTTGAAATAATTTACAACCGGTTCGACGTGAGACTGGTCGCGAATCATACCATCGGGAATTACATCGTCGATATCGACGTAGTTTATCTGCCAATCGTCAAATCCTTGCTGTATCATCTTTTTGAATCGGCAGGCATCTTCGTGAGAAAAAACAAATTTTCCTATCGGGCATAATCCCAATTTAACCTCTCGCCAGTTCATTTTCCCGCCCTTTCCGAATTATACACAATATCCCGTAACAATTATTGTCGGATGACAAAGACCAAATTGATTTATGCACCAAATTATCGATAGTTTCAATAAAAATTCAAAAATTTTGTCTAATTGACACATATCTTACGCTATGCTATAAGGCAAATCGAAAATTTGAAAGTAAAGGACCTATCGATGCTGAAAGACAGAATATTCAGGGTACAAGGAAGTAATTATTACGATGACGAGATACTCCAAACCAGCCGAACTCATACCGACGAAAAATTAAGTGCTATCGCCAATGCAGGATTTACGGGCATCTGGCTTCACGCTGTTTTGAGAGAACTGATACCGACAAATCTGTTTAAAAAGTATATTCGTAACTCCGAGAAACGACTCGCTGCTTTGGGCAAATTGTGCAAACGGGCGGAAAAGTTTGGATTAGGAGTCTGGATTTATTGTACGGAACCATTGGGACTCGCTGAAAACCATCCGTTCTGGAAAAAGCATCCTGAACTCAAAGGGCATTGGACATTTATTCCTACCGAGCCGCCCGCTGCATTTTCTCTCTGCTCGTCCACACCTGCAGTACAAAATTTTCTTGAAGAGGGATTCAATAAATTATTCAAAAAAATTCCATTGGCAGGTGTAATATTGATAACAGCAAGCGAGCATGTAAGCAACTGCTGGGCATCCACACCAAGCAACCCTTCCTATAGCAATATGTTTCGTCTTCGAAAATGCACATGTCCACGATGTAGCATCAGAGAACCTATCGAAGTCATATCCGAAATCATAACACTCATAAGTCGGGGAACAACATCTGCTCGACCGAATGCAAAGGTTGTTGCATGGGATTGGTCATGGAATATGCACCTTGACCCGCCCTATCGAAAACTCATCGATATGCTCCCGAAAGATGTTATTTTAATGGGCGATTTCGAAAGAGGCGGACGAATCGTTCGTGCAGGAAAAGAAAGACTGGTTGAGGAATACAGCTTGGTCTATCCGGGACCTTCTCAGCGTTTTAGAAGTGAAGTGAAAATCATTCCCAAAAATCGGAAACTATGGACAAAATTGCAGATTAATACTACACATGAATTGGCAACAGTTCCCAATTTACCATTGATGGTTTCGTTATATCGAAAATTCAAATTCCTAAAACAAACAAAAGCAGTAGGCACTATGACTACATGGAATTTCGGATGTAGCGTCGATACGCTGAATGTTTTTGCCGTTCGGAAACTTATTACGGACAAATCGCTTAAACAGGAAAACTCTTGGCTTGAAAGTTTGGCAATAGAATATTTCGGAAAAAGAGCGGATAGCGAAAAAATCGTCAAAGCTTGGTACGGTTTTCAGCGAGCTTGCAGCTATTATCCGCTCAACGGTTTAACGTTTTTGTACCGTGGGCCGATGAACTATTCGCTTGCTTATCCCTTAAAACTGATATTTGAAAATAAGCCAATGGGGCCATCGTGGCGAAAGCACAACTTTGGCGACCGTCTGGAAGATACTTTCTCAGGCTTTACTGAGAATGAAATAATCCGCCTGTTAGGACAGTTAAGTAATAGATGGCTAAAATCTGTTAACGATTACGAACAGGCACTTGCAAATTCCGACCGGCAAGAACGAAAAACAAAAGAATTGAATGTTGCAAGAGTAGTGGGGTGTTGCTTCCGAAGTACATGGAACATCTATCGATGGCACAATTTGAGAAAACGCAAAAAAACTCACAAAATCGGCAAATCCGAGCGGGAAATTATAGCTGACGAAATATCCAACCTACAAACAGCGCTTCCGCTGGTAGAATCCGATTCGAGACTTGGCTATCATGAAGAGGCACAATGTTACATGTTTACTTCCAAAGCCATCAAACAAAAAATCGGACAATTGCAGAAGCTAATCGACTCAAAGTAATAAGCCTTTTTCTCATTCCGCATCTTTCACAATCGCTATTATATATTTATAACAAGCGGAGTCATAACCCATTAAGAGTAACTCAAATTGGCTACGCATATTTTGCGAAGATAATTGCCGCGAAGTTTCGCAAAGCGAAACGCAGCGCAAAAACAGGCCATGCCTGCGTCATTGCGAGGAGCGAAGCGACGCGGCAATCTCTTCTCTTTTCAATCCGCACTCCGCAATCCACAATCCGCAATTCTTCTCTCATCATTGCGAGCGAAGCCGACAGGCGGAGCGTGGCAATCTCAAATCCACAATTCGAAATCCGCAATCCACAATTCTTCTTGGCCTGTCAAACCCTAAAATTTCAAAGCTGCTGTTATTGCCTTTAAGTTTCGGAAACAGATTCGCTAAAAGCATAATAGCTGTTTTAATTTCTGCAACGGATTATTGATTGAAAAATAGGACAGATTATAATAGGAATAAACATTAAACTAATAAAAGGGGAACTGACAAATATGACAACTCGGTTTATCACGAATCAAGGCAAGCTATTATCCGATGTAGTCAATAATATCCTGCCATCAGCTAATCAGCTATATTTTCTCGTGGGTTACTTTTATTTCTCGGGCTTTCAAGAGTTATATAGCCAACTCAAAGATAAACACGTGAAGATACTCGTTGGGCTTGAAATAGAGAAAGACTTACATAATAGAATAAAAGAATATCACATTTTTCATCATCAGCCTATTTCGCGCGGACAAATCAGAGACAATTATTTTCACGCCCTTGTTGATATCTTCAATGAGACGGACTTTTTCGACTCACCCAGCCAGCAGGAGGCGTTTAAATTATTTTTAGAAAAAATCAATAACGGTACTCTTGAGATTCGCAAAACAGCTTCTTCTAATCACGCCAAATTATATATCTTCGAAAATTCACCTCAACACAATCAGGGAGGAGAATTTCCCGGAACAGTCATTACGGGTTCGAGCAATCTTACTCGTGCAGGTTTGCGAGGACAGTTCGAAATAAATGTTATTTCAAGGGAACCAGCTACCTATAGCGAAGCAATAAAAATATTTAATCAATTGTGGAACAAATCTGTTGCAATCGTTGATAGCGATACAAAGGATGACTTTTTTGAACAAGTCGTAAGCAAAATATGGCTCGAGCAACTGCCCAAGCCATTCTTGATGTATGTAAGAACTCTCGAGGAATATTTTCCTCGCTATAAAAAGGGCTTACTGCGTTTGCCTTACGAAATAACTCGTGGCAGATTTGTCAATTTGAAATATCAGGAAGACGCTATACGAAAAGCTATCGACGTAATCAATCGGC
>CAZKNI010000142.1:0-3761 GCA_964554055.1 uncultured Phycisphaerae bacterium
TTAAAAGATATTCCCGGTCTTGTTTATTCTCAAAGTGATGTATATGACGGGTTAAATCTCGTTAATACCGGAGTGCAACGGTTGCTTCGGGAGCTTGATGAGCTACCGATGCCGAGTGAAGGATATAAAAATATTGAGCCTCCTCATAAACGAAAGACTCTTTCCGAAAGGCCCGTACCGTTGAATAAAGTTTGCAAGGGCAATCATGTTGCAACGCTTCTTATAACTCGCGGTTGCAAATATCACTGTCATTATTGTCCGATTCCTTCTTATAATCAGGGCAGCTTAAGATTCAAAAGTCCCGAGCGATTGATAGCGGAGTTCATCGATTGCAATGAAAAAATGGGGACGCATAATTTCTTTGGAGCAGACGATAACTTTTTTAACAGAAGGCATTATGTTGAAAAAGTATTTAATTTGATGGCTAACACTCGTTTGCACGGCAAGCCTCTGAGACGAAGTGTACGCTTTTTTACTGAAGCGACTGTTATAGATTTATACAAAAATCGTGATT
This sequence comes from uncultured Phycisphaerae bacterium, assembly GCA_964554055.1. Taxonomy (GTDB): domain Bacteria; phylum Planctomycetota; class Phycisphaerae; order JAAYCJ01; family JAAYCJ01; genus S014-18. Next base: position 515 of record CAZKNI010000142.1, read on the forward strand.
TATTTCCGTTAGCGAAAAAGGCGGGTTTTGCTTCTGTTTGGATAGGAGTCGAAGACCTGTCCGCTACACTCGTTAATAAGGGTCAAAATCCTAAAATAACAAAAGAATTATTTGCCGAAATGCTTAAATATCGGATATCGCCAATGGTGATGATGATGCACAGCGAAACTCAGCCTTTGTATTCGCCCGGCAAACTTGACGGATTAATTAATCAGGTACACTTTTTGAGAGAAGCTGGTGCCGTGAGTTTGCAATGTACGGTGGCAAGCCCTGCGGTCGGGAGCAAATGGATAAGCGAGGTATTTGCCAAAAAAATGTTGTTTAAAAAAGTTGGAAAGATAGAAGTTAAAGATTGCTTCTTTGACGGAAATCATGTAATAGCAAGTACTCGCTCGGATGCCTGGCGGACGCAAGTAAATATGTTGCGCGGATATGCAGCGTTTTATAATCCCGTTAATATGTGTCGTGCATTGTTATGTCGGAATAATCATATTGCAAGAAAAAAGATATATTGGCAAGCATGGGGAATGTTAGCTTGGCTTAGGACAGCTTGGGAGCTTAAAGGGTATATTTGGAATCTATGGAAAGGGCCTATCGAGAAGTGGCAGGATTGGCCTGAAAAATTTAAAAGGCCGGGCTCACCTTATCCCGGTCTTATAACAAAAGAAAGGCAAAGTGAGGCGGAAGAGCCAAGCACATCCGCTATTAGCTCTAAAATAGGGAATAATTTGAACGGTCGAGACAATCTCGTTTTGCCGAAAAGGTTGGATTTATCTAAAGATAAACAGTTTTCTTATTGATGTTGACTTTGTAAGCATATCAGACTAAAATTTCTCTTCAGATAATTAGCAGATTTAATACGTTGATTTAAGAGAAAGGGAATAAAAAATGGCAGGCAATCTTGTTGAGTTTACGGATGAAAATTTTCAGAGTGAAGTGTTGGAATCGTCAGTGCCTGTAGTCGTCGATTTCTGGGCGGAATGGTGTGGCCCTTGCCGAGCAATGGGTCCTATATTGGAACAGCTGGCAAACACGGTAGCGGGTAAGGCAAAAGTTGGCAAATTAAACGTCGATATTGCCCGTAATACAGCAATGAATTACGGGATAAGTGCTATTCCGACAATAATAATTTTCAAAGACGGTCAGCCGGCACAAAGGTTTGTCGGGTTGACTTCGCTTGAGGATTTGGAAAGTGCGATAAATCAAATAGCAGGATAGATATAAACATTGCTTTGTGCTTTAAGGGAATATATGTCTTACCTTCAAACAGACCGATTTGCGTTTTGCGCGAGTCGGTCTGTTTAGATTTGTATTGTTTTGTAGCTAAGTCGTATTTTGCAAATATGTGATTGTATTATTGTAATAATATTTGCAAAATAGATGAAAATAAGTTAATTTCAATTTTTGCTATTGTATCGATTGAATTATGAATGGCGATGGAGTTCGCCTAAATTGCCCGCCGTTGGCTGATGACTCCTATCAAATTTATTTATATTATCGAATAGGATAATTGTACATTTATTTTTTGTTAAGGAGCACAAAATGGCTGTCAGCTTAGCAGAGATTATTATTATCAGTTTGTTGGTTGATTGGGCGTTTCGTAAAATAAAAGTGCCCGGGCTTGTGGGTATGCTGTTTGTAGGTATTATATTAGGCCCGTATGCGTTGGGTTGGCTTTCTCCCGATTTGATGAAAATTTCAGCAGACCTTAGGCTGATAGCGTTGATTGTAATTTTGCTTCGAGCCGGTTTTGAGTTAAGCTTGCAAACTCTTCGGAGAGTAGGGCGAATGGTGATACTCCTTTCGTTTGTTCCCGCAGTGTTTGAAGGAATAGCTGTTACATTGCTCGGTCCTCATTTTTTGAATCTTACGTATATGGAGTCGGCAATACTTGGCGCAATACTTGCAGCTGTTTCTCCTGCGGTTGTTGTTCCGCTGATGATTCATTTTATCGAACGCAGAATGGGGGCGGAAAAAGGGATACCTACATTAGTGTTAGCTGCTTCTTCAATTGATGATGTGTTTGTGATTGTAATTTATAGCGTGCTTGTTGGAATGTACACCGGTCAAAAGGTGAGTATTGCATGGAAATTTGCCGGCATTCCGATATCGATTTTGTTGGGAATAGGAATAGGGTTGCTTATAGGTATCGGACTTTATAAATTATTCGAAAAATATAATCCGCGTGCAACTAAAAGGCTTCTCGTAATCTTGGGTATATCAATATTGCTTGTGAGAATAGAACATTTACTTGAAGAAACTGTTCCGTTCGCAGCACTTTTAGCTGTAATGGCAATCGGATTTATTATTTTGGAAAAGCGGGAGCACTTTGCACACGAGCTATCAGCTAAGTTAGCCCGTTTATGGGTTTTTGCGGAGATATTGTTGTTTACAATGGTCGGGGCACAAGTAAATATAAAAGTAGCTTTACATACGGGTTTAGCGGGTGCAGCGGTAATAGGCCTTGCCCTTATAGCGAGGAGTATAGGTACGTATATTTGTTTGATAGGCAGCAATCTGACCTTGAGTGAGAGGATATTTGTTGTTATTTCGTATATTCCCAAAGCAACGGTACAAGCTGCTATAGGGGCAGCTCCTCTTGCAGCGATGCAGTTGGCGGGAATGGACACGAAGCCAGGTGAAATTATTTTAGCGATGGCTGTTTTGAGTATTTTGCTAACAGCACCTGTGGGGGCGTGGGCAATTTCGCTTACGGGCAATAGAGTTCTTAAGCCTGCTCCGGAAGGATTTGACGATTCGCTACAAGCGGCACTTGAAAGTGAAGCTGAAGCGGAAGAGCTTTTGTAAAGCGAAGGCTGACATTCGTGGGGAAATTGTTGACTCGCATTTCTCACAGGCACAGATGAAGAACGTAAGCCGTGTAGCGTAGGCCGTGAGCAGAAACGGTCAACGGTTTACGAAAATTGTAGATTTCGCAGGCACGGGCACAGCCCGTGCCTGCGAAAGATGTTTCATTATCTTTAAGCCTGTCCGCGGGGAATGCTTTTCGTTGTCGCAGCGTATTTCGCCGCAACAGAACAGGTTACATTCGTCATTGCAAGTCCCGAAGGGGCGAAGCAATCTCTTTTTTCTTCACGAGGCAAGTAACGCGAGTGCATTTAAGAGCTGATAGGCTTGTCGCAGAAGAAATTTCGTCTGCGACAAGCCTATTCTTTTATAATCGCATCAAACGAACATTTTCGCAGCTGCAAGCAAGAACGAGTTACGCTTATTATTGCGAGCGAAG
>CAZKNI010000143.1:0-6450 GCA_964554055.1 uncultured Phycisphaerae bacterium
AAGAATTCCGAACAAGCGAGTCAGCTTGTAAGAAAGGAGCAGGCGCTCGATGCTCTTATTGAAAAACTTGAAGTTATGCAAGATAAAAGTCTTGGGATATTAGACGATAGATATGAGACGACTCGCAAAATCCTAAAGACACAATATAAGCAAAGGCGCAAGGGTGTCAAGAGTGATGAATTGAAAGATGCCATTGACAAAGAATATGAAGAAGCGATGCGTCAGCTTGAAGACGCACGCGATTTTCTTCAAATTTCAATGTTGAAGTCTTCGCGGATAGCGTCCCTTGTTTTGCCGATGGATGTGAATCAAGCTGTTCGCTTGTTAATCGTTGAAAACCCCGATGCTAAAGATAAAGTTAAAGAATTAAGAGGTATCCGAAATGACAAAAAACAATTACTTGACACGATAGAATTGGCGGATACGTGTGAAAAGTTTCAAAAGCTTGAAGGACTTGGGATATTTCAAGCTTCATTATCGTATGGGATTTTGATGTTTAATTCTGCAGTGGATTCGGTATTAGCTGCAAAATTGTTTTTTAATGAGGATTTCAAATCATTTGAGCAGACGCCCGATGTTCCGCCGGGACTTGTAAGAACGTTGGGATTGACCTTTGCAGGCCTCGGCTGGTTTGTGCGCGTGCATTATATATATTTCATAATATATACGTTATTCTGTATAGCGGTTTGGTCAATAGCAGGTGGCGCAATTTGCAGAATAGCAGCTTTGCATTCTACGCGAGACGAGAAAATTCCCATTAAGGAGGCATTTGTTTTTGCGAAGCAAAAATTTAGCGGATTTTTTACCGCTCCTCTTATGCCTGTTGCTTTTATAGTCGGTTGCTGCGTTGTATTGATGATATTGGGGCTTATAGGAGCATTTCCATTTATCGGTGAGATTGCGATAGGTATAGCATTTATAATTCCGTTAGCTGTCGGATTTGTTCTCGCATTGATTATCGTAGGTGCGATAGGCGGGTTAGGATTGATGTTTCCTACGATAGCGATAGAAGGTTCCGACGCGTTTGATGCGTTTAGCCGATGTTACAGTTATGTTTATGCAAGGCCATGGAAAACGATATTTTATACACTTGTGACAGCTGTTTACGGGACACTCTGCTTTATTTTTGTAAAACTTTTTATAGCCCTCGTTTTTAGTGCGACGTCAGCAATTACAGGTATTACGATGAATTTGGATTCAGCGAGTTATGCTGCGCCTCTTGGAAAGTTACAAGCGATGTGGTTCTCGCCTGCTTTTTCCGGGCCGTTCTTCGGAAGATTTTATTTGTTTCCGCTTAGCGCTTCGGAAGCGTTAGGCAGCTTCTTTATATCTATTTGGGTTTTCTTACTCGTAGGCCTCGTTATCGCCTTTGCGATAAGCTTCTTTTTCTGTGGATATACTCTTATATATTTGTTGTTGCGCAGAGATGTAGATGCAACTGAGATGGAAGAAGTTTATGTTGAAGATTTTGAGTCGATGCCGACTTTGAAGGAAGAGGCGGAAAAAGAGCAAAAGCCTCAAGAGCAGAAACCCGACGAGACTGAAGCGAGTGAACCTATTTCTCAGGAGCAAAAACAGCAGGTCGATGAATCTCCGCAGCAAGACGAGAAGGTTCAAGAAGCGTCTGTTGAGTCTTCATCTGAGGTCGAGGGCGAGAAGGACGAGCAGGAAGAAGAGACTCCGAGAGCTGATAATGTATCCGGAGATGATGTTGAATCTTCATCGAACGGGGAAGAAGACATCGACAAAAATAATGATAAAAATGATGAAAACGCTACATAGCACTTTTTGATTTATGAATAAACAGAAGCTTAAGAATATTGCGGAAAAGTTATGCGGAAAATTTATCTTTCTTGATGGCCCTGACGGTTGCGGAAAGACGACTCAGCAAAAATTGCTTGCGGAAAAATTGTCGCAATGCGGAGCTAATGTCTTGGCTGTTAGAGACCCCGGCGATACGCGTGCTGGAGAAGCTATAAGAAAAATATTACTCGACGAGAAATATGCCCCTCTTGATGCCCGTTGTGAAACATTGTTGTTTATGGCTTCTCGCGCTCAGCTTGTAGGTCAAAAAATTTTTCCGGCTCTCTCTGCTCGTAAAGTTGTGATATCCGATAGATATGTAACGTCAACATGTGCCTATCAAGGTGCGTGCGGAGTTAATATAAAAAAAATTATTAGCTTAGCCAGATATGCCACCAAAAACGTTTGGCCTGATTTGACAATAATTCTCGATGTAAAGGCTTCAACCGGTTTAAACAGGATTAAAGGTAGAAAATTCGATGCGATGGAAAGTCGGGGGATAGAATTTCATAACAAAGTAAGAGAAATATTTTTGTCAATGCCTGATGTTTATCCTACGCGTGTCGAGATACTTGATGCAAATAGCGGGATACAAGCAGTTCATCGCAGGATTTTGGAGGCGCTTGCCGATGTCGATTTTTGAGATTAAACATCAAGAGCAAGCAATCGATATATTTCAACAGGCATTTATGAGTGAGAGACTTTCGCATGCGTATATTTTGCTCGGGCCTCGTGGCATAGGTAAATCGTCAGCTGCAATTGAATTTGCGAAAATTTTGCTGTGCGAAAATCCGCAATCCAAAGAAAATTATCTTGATTCTTGTAGCCGGTGTAGCTCGTGTAAGCTTGTTGACGCACAAACTCATCCCGATTTTCATCTCATATATAAAGAACTTGTTTCTCTTATTCCGGGTAAAAAAGAACATAAAGCTATCGAGCTTGGGATAGATGTGATAAGAACGGAATTGATAGAAAAAGTTTCTCTCAAGCCGACAATGAACAAAGCTAAAGTGTTTGTTGTCTATGAAGCGGACCGAATGACTCGCGCGTCTCAAAATGCAATATTAAAGACTCTCGAAGAGCCTCCTGCGAAGACGTATATTTTTTTGGTTACCGAACAGCTTGGGGCGTTATTGCCGACAATTCGTTCGCGTGCCCAAGTTTTAAAATTTAATCTTTTGCCTTATAAATTTGTTTATGATAAGCTGATAGAAAACGGTGCGAAAGCATGCCAAGCGGAGTTTCTTTCGAAGTTTGCGCCGGGGCAATTGGGAACAGCGTTGGAATTATTACAATTAGGCGCCTATGATATAAACAGACGGATAGCGGACGAACTTGCACATATCAAGGTCGCGGATATTGAAGATTTTGCACAATGGATGATTAAGGAAGCACAATCATTAGCGTCTAAGATGCTCGAGATTCGTAAGGAACAATTTTTAGCTAATCCGTCGGAATCGGAACTTAACAGAAATGCCTTGAAATTATTGCTTGAAATGGTTGGCTGTTTCTATCGTGATACGATTAGGTATAAACTTGGGTTTGAGGAAGGCGATTTGATTAACAGCGAGCAGATAGAATTGATAAAATCGTATTCCGAAAAGTGTAACATAGACGAGCTTAGCGATAAAATTCGAATGTTAAGTGAAGCTGAAAAAATGATAAATGCAAATGTTAATCAAAATTTATTGATGACGGATGTGTTTTGTAAAGTAATAGAGTGAAGCTGAAAAGTAATAGAGAAAAATAGAATATGACGGAATTGGAACAAACGACAACTGCAATGAATAAAAAGCAAAAATATGCTGTTAGATATGGCTATCTTGGATTTTTAGGTGAGTTTGAATATAGTTCGGATGAATCGTTAAGGCCCGGCCAAAAAGTGCTTATCGAAACGGAGAGAGGCCTTGAGTTAGGAACAGTTGTATGTCGAACAAGTGAAGCTGACGAGTATTTTGGTATCAATCCTAAGCAAATAGAAAAATTCATCGAAAATAGTGGGGAAAGCTATCTCAAACGAAATGCGGGAAAGATAGTTAGGCCGGCCAATGAACAAGATGTTCGAGAAGCATATCATATTGAGCTTGATGCGATAGAGAAAAAGAAATTTTGTGCTGAATCAGCTAAAAAGCTCGGGTTGGATATGAAGATAGTTTTTGTTGAACATCTGTTTGGGGGAGAACGTATCATTTTCTATTTCCTTGCTGACGGTCGAATTGATTTTCGCGAATTGGTCAGGGAATTAGCCCATGAATATCAAACGCGTATCGAATTGAGACAAATCGGCGCGAGAGATGAAGCTAGGCTTTTAGCTGATTATGAAATTTGTGGCAGAGAATGCTGTTGCAAAAATTTTCTAAAAACTCTCAGACCTGTTAACATGAAGATGGCTAAATTGCAGAAGGCTACTCTTGACCCGTCGAAGGTTTCTGGCAGGTGTGGCCGACTGAGATGTTGTCTGCAATTTGAGCAAAAAACGTATGAAGAGTTGCTTAAGACACTCCCTCGAACAGGGACGTGGGTACAGACCGAAGCAGGTGTTGGCAAAGTTAGAGATTGTTCCGCTATTACTCAACTCGTGCAGGTAGAGTTTGAAGACAAGCGGGTTATAACTTTTCCCGTAGAAGAAATCTCCCCTGCTGTTCCTCCTTCGGAGCATCAGCAAGCTAGGCAAATTTCGCAAGATAAGAGCAAGGATAAACCGATAAATAATATAAAGATAAAGGATGATATTTCGCAAGACGAAAACGAAGGTTCAAAAGAACAAAGTTCGTCAGCTCAAAATTCCGAACAACATAAAAATAAGAAAAAGCGCCGCTCCGGAAAGAAGAGAAGAAGGAAAAAGAGATGAGCAAACATCAGGCATTAAAATCTTTGGAAGAGTTAGCTCAGCTGTCGGGAAAATATCCCGTCGATGCTTTCATTTTTGTTCGCGAGGGATTGCAATATACGATTCGAAAATTAGGAAAAATAAGTCAAGGTGGATGCAAGCATATAACAGGTCGTCAGCTATGTTACGGATTAAAAGATTATGCAATTCATAAATGGGGATTACTCGCTTTGACTGTTTTGAAACAATGGAATATAAAGACAACGCGAGATTTCGGTAATATTGTATTTATGATGGTCGATGCCGGCTGGATGGCAAAGACAGATGAAGATAAGATAGAAGATTTTGATGATGTTTTCGATTTTGCAATAGAGTTCAACTGTCTCGGTCAGATAGATTTTGCTTTGCAGAACAATTCGAATTTGTATCTTTAGGGGCAAAAACTTAAATGAATGAGAGTACGCTATCGGGTAATTCAAAGCAATCACAATACAAACATTGGCTTATCGTTGCGATAAGTATTTTTGTTGTTCTGTATTTTGCTTATCGTGTTCGCTCTGTCTTGAATCCTTTGCTTTTTTCGTTAGGCGTTGCTTATGTGATGAATCCTCTCGTCGTTGCTCTCGAGAAGCGAGGAGTTCCCCGTTTGCTTACGGTAATATCCGCATTTTGTCTTATTGCAGTAATTACATTTGCAGGTATTGTCGGCGTATTGGGTCTATTAACTCAAATAACAGCTCTTAGCAATTGGCTGATGGAAAAAATTCCGTTAGGACTTGATTATATCAGGCAAAAATTACCGGAAAAATATTTGACAAATTTACAGACAAATTTAGATAGCATTACCCAAAACGCTGTATCTCAATCCGGTAAGGTTGTACAATATCTTATCACGACGGTAACGACGATTCTCAGTTCGACGGCAACCGTTATAAATTTGATATTGCTCGTTCCGTTATATACATTTTTCTTTCTTTGGCGGTTTGATCATATTGTAAAGTCTATAGAGCGTGATTATCTTCCGCCGCAATATCATGATAGAATTGTGGATATTGCCAAAAAGCTTGATGCGATAATAGCTGAATTTTTTAGGGGCAGGTTGATTATCAGTCTCTTTGTAGGATTAGCAACGTCGATAGGTTTTATGTGTGTAGGTGTGCCTTTTGCCTGGGTATTGGGGCTTGCAATAGGCGTGCTTAATCTTGTTCCGTATCTGTCAACAATTGTAGGTTTGCCGCCAGCACTTGTTATAACATATTTTGCATATTTCGATTTTTCACATCCCTTGTATGCTCTTATAATTTTCAGTATTATCCAATTTATCGATGCGTATATTCTTACGCCTATAATTCAGCAGAAAACTCTCGGTTTGCATCCGATTACTTCGATTGTCGTTCTAATGATGGGTTATCAGTTGGCTGGCATTTTCGGGTTATTGCTTGCAATTCCCGCAACAGCAGCTACAAAAGTCCTGATTCGGGAATTTATTTGGCCTGACTTTGCAAGAGTAAGCCAGCATACCGAAACAAACGAAACAAATACAAATTTAAATGAGCTACCGCAGATACAAAAGGACGATGAGAAAGGGGCTAATCGTTAGCTGGGCGACTTGTTAGCTATTTATAATAATATTGTATAAGCAACAATAGTTTGTGCCTATCGAGCTTTATCGTTTTTGCAATTTTTCAATTTGCGTAATATGCTGAAATTAATAGCGTTATATCACGCTTTGGGGTTTTGTGATATATATATGTGTGTGTGGGGATTAAATATCATAGAGTCGATTTTGTCATCATAGAGTGTTGTTTTATCCATTT
>CAZKNI010000144.1:0-6608 GCA_964554055.1 uncultured Phycisphaerae bacterium
TAAATGATGCGCAACTTCGAGCCTCGCTATGACTTCACGCATATTCTCAGGACGCTCGTTTATGTTATAATTGCAACAATCCATAACAAGTTTTGAAAGCGCGACAGGCACTTCGGAGTTAAGCTGATCCGGACGAGGAATATCTTCTATTCGCTGAGGAATATTAATGCTATCACTCGAATGATGATGTTTTGGCATCGTCGTAGGAAAATTTTGTTCGGTCAAGACCCAATATAAAGATGCTCCAAAATTAAATACATCTGTTCGCTGATCTAAAATTCCTCGCTCAACCTGTTCCGGAGCCATAAAGTCAGGCGTTCCCTGAATGCGTTTTTTACGATGTCCAATCGGACAGCTCTGTCCGAAATCAATAATTTTGATTCCGTTATGAGGAATAATAAGGATATTTTTAGGTTTGATGTCCGTATGCAAATATCCCATATTGTGCAACTCGTCAAGCCCCTGAGCCACCTTTATAAATACATTTATTATTTCCTCTATATCAGTAAGCTTAGCTTGCTTTAATGTCTCGCCCTCGACATACTCCATAACTAAAACCAATTCCTGCGTTTTAAGCCATTTACGAATCCTGATTAACTCAAATGATTTTCTCAGATAAGGATGTGTAAATTTGCTGCTTATCTTATACTCAATTTCAGTTTGCTCGAAAAATCTGTCATCTTTATCGGACTCTCTCACAACCCGTTTTACAGTATATACTTGTCCTGTCGCAGGGTCTAAAGCTTTCCAGATTGTAGATTTAGCACCTTTGCCAATATTTTCCAATATCGTATATTTGTCAAGTTGTTGTATTAACTCCGTTGTCATCTATTCATCCAATCTTACAAGGCCTAAATTCCCAAAAACCCCTTCTCTCCTTGTACAATTCTACGTTAACCGTCCAGTAGGGTCAATATATATAACGAATACTTGTTCATAATTATTTCCGGAATAATCAGTATAGCCGATATTTTCTAATCGACAAAAAACAGGAGGAAAATAATTAATCAAGCAGGACTTTTCGCCAATTATATCGATAAAGCGGATTTTTACAGCAAGAATGTGAAGAAAGTTGGCTGTGAAGATATATCCTCGAAGCAGAAATGTTACATCTTGCTTGCAAATCTCTAAGAAGTGCTACAAGCACCTGAGCTTGTGCAAGAGTCGCATCTTTTCTGCCTTTTCGAAGCTGAATGCCTATATGAATCGCTTTGGAATATTTTTTGACAGGCTGCTGAGAAACCCATTTTGTCGTTATGAGTATTTCAGCATCCGTGTCGATAGCAAAATGAACAATATCTCCATTATGAGCATTATCACTCAAACAATTCAACCTAAGACTGCTGTCAACAACATGTATAATGATTGCCTGCCATTTGTTTGCTTCTATCGGAATATTCGTATGTGTGATTTTAGCTGACGAAGGCGTGTTATAAGTAGCGGCAAGATATTTGACTTTGCTTGATATAATCTTATGAGGCTCAAGAACTCCAAGAACGACAGTGCCAACTGTCATTGACGCTACCAAAGCAGCCAATACCCACGTAAGACGCGTACGGTCTATGTCCTGTTTTTTTGATGCTCTGCCCATAAGAATTATTGTAAAAAATATATTAATTTGTTGTTATACTATTCATCGGAAATTTGCAAGAGAATAATTTGCATTTTCTTATAAAAAACTTAATTTTTTGTATTTTATTTACACAAGCTTCCGATAATCTCGATTTAAAGCTAATTGTTATGGGCATCATAGAGTTACTTGAAAATATCATAGCGAATTTTGAAGAAAATTTAGCGGAAAACGGACATTTTTGAACTCGATTCGGAAATGCTTAAATGAGAGTATTGCTAATTGTTACAGACCTTCAGATAGGCGGAACTCCTTTGCAGGTATATAGACTCGCAAAGGGACTCCGGCAAACCGGCATTGACGTAGCTGTCTGTTGTTTAGCGGATAAAGGACATGTCGCAAAATTAATCGAAAAGGAAAACATCAATGTATATGCTCTACAAGCTAAAAATATATGTGATTTACATATTTTGTTACGATTAGCTAAGTTAATAAATGCATACAAGCCCGATATATGTCATTCGTTTTTGATGCACTCAAATATTATTACACGTATAGCGGGCAAGTTATTGAGTTTCCACTCCTGCAAGATAATTTCGACGATATGCACCGTAGAACGCCAAAAAAATTGGCACATGATTATGGAAAACGTAACATTTCGACTGGCAGATATTATTGTTTGCATATCAAACGCTGTATTACAACATTGTATCGGAGCTGGCTATATATCGAAAAACAGACTCAAAGTAATTTATCCCGGCATTGATATTAATAAAATACGATTAGCTAAACCTAAAAATATTGAAGTTGAGCATTTTAACAATAATTCGGCTAACAGGATATGTTTTCTCGGAAGGCTTGACCCTGTCAAACGAGTCGATTTGATTTTACATGCATTGCGAGAAATTCGAAATAATCATCACGATATAAACGTTCAATTTATTGTTATCGGCGACGGACCTCAGCGTGATAAATTAGAAAATTTAGCACAAGAACTTAAAATAAATGATATTGTTTGTTTTTTAGGATTTCGCGAGGATTATCCTTCGATATTAAAATCATGCAAAGTGTATGTGCTCGCATCGGAACAGGAAGGCTGGGGCATTGCAACAGCTGAAGCTATCGCTGCAGGACTTGTTCCCGTCGTGAGTAACATAGATGGCTCTCGCGAAATAATCGAAAAGGTAGGCGGGCTGACGTTCAGAGTCGGCGACCGGAAAGATTTAGCTGATAAGCTAATTGAAGCGATACGAATGTTCAATAACAAAGAATTTATAATTGATGATGATATGCTCGCTTTTTTCGATTATCATCGTGAGACAGCTGATTATGTCAAACTTTATAAGAAATTATTACAACGAAGCAATTTAATCGGATGATTATTGTGAGTATAATAAAATATGATGTTAGCTGAATTCATTTTTTCATCACCCTTAATGTTAATCGGTCTGCTGTTTGCACTCATTCCGTTGATTTTACACCTGTTTGGCAAAACACGTGCACAAACAATCAAGTTTCCGATGATGCGTTTTGTCAAACAGGCGGCATTAAAGACATATCATCGTAGAAGGATAGAAAACTTAGCGTTGCTCTTGGCAAGAATGGCATTGTTCGGATTTGTGCCCATTGCTCTTGCGCTACCGTTTTATCGCAGCAGGCATCTCCGGTTCGCTCAAAGCGGAAATATTGCATTAGCTATAATAATTGACAATACAAGCTCAATGAATCAAAAGGCAAACGGAAAAAAAGGAAAGAGTAATGCCCGCCAAGAGAACAGCGCTTTTGAAATCGCTAAAATAGAGGCACTCAGGCTATTGAGGGGAAGCGAACAATTTCCCGCTCCGAATTTGGAAATCGTTATCACGCCCGTAGGGAAATTAGCTTTAACGCCTTTAACCTCGACGGACATTACGAGACTCGCAACGCAAATACGAAGCTTAAAATGTAGCGACGCAGAAACCGATATTGCGATGTCAATCGTACAGGCATATAAGTTGCTCGAAGCTCAACCGTACGCTAATAAATTGATTTATGTAATATCGGATTGCCAAAAGAATGAATTTGACATTAAAGGGCTTACAATACTTAATAAAGGCAATATTCCCATTGTTATTTTGAAAACAATAGAAGATATGAGCGAACCTGAAAATATCGGAATATCCGATGTGCAAATTTCATCGCCTATTATAGCGGGAAAGCTTGCAACGATAACAGCGAGAGTATCGGGGCATCTCTCGTCCGATAAGAATCTAAAATTAAAGATTGTCGATGCCAACGGAAAATCATTGGCTTTAGAAAATATTATCGTTGAGGGATATAAGGGTAAAGGTTTTTCCAAATCATATTCATTGAAATTTGCGCCAACAAGAAAGCAATATTTTTCAGGCAGGATTGAACTTGGGATATCCGACAAATTGGCTAATGATAACAAATATTATCTCGCTTTCGGAATTACGAAGCCGTTAAAAGTTTTGGTCGTAAGCAATTCGAATAAACATGAAAAATGGGATAATGACCCTGCTTTTTTCGTGATGTCCGCATTACAAGCAAGCGGCTGGATTGAGCCTAAACGAGTTTCCATCAGCCAATTGCCTCAAAATCTCAATGATGATATTAGGGCTTTGTATCTATGCGAGCCAACTAAATATTCAAACAAAACAAACGAAGCTTTAATGAAATATCTTCAGTCCGGCAATAAAAATGTAATAATTTTCCCGAATCTCAAGAAGAATAAAGTTATATCGACAATTCTAAAACAATTCGAGATAGGAAATATCGTACAAATCGTTAAAACGGATACGCCCTATTACGTTACCGAAATAGACTCAGCAGATAGGCTGATTATGTTACTCGGCATTAGGACATCGGTATATAGCAAAATAGCAATAGGTAGCTATGCACAAATATCCGTTTCCAACACGTCTGATGTTCTTTTGAATCTCTCCAACAGTCATCCTTTATTAATCCGAAAATCGCTTTTCGGCTCGAACGTATATTTATTTACATCTCCGGCAAGGGTTGAAGCGGGCACTTTTCCACTTAACGCTGTGTTTCCCGCTCTTATGTGCAATATAGTTGCTCAAGCAGTTTCGCAAACACAAAATTACGCTTTTCGCGCAGGAAAAAGCTTCTCCGTTAAGACAAGCAAAGCGATTAAAATGCTCGATTCAAGCGGAACCGTCGTGCAAACGCTCAAAGCGGGACAAAACGAATGTATTTTGTATCATTCGGGTTTATATGCGTTAGAGGGTGAGCATCCGATAGCTATAAATTGTGCATCCGAGACGAGCGAGATTTTAGCTTGGAAAACGGACGAGCTTAATAAAAAATTTTCAGGAACTCCAAAAGGAAAATTATTATTTGCAAGCTGTTCGTCCGTTGATATCGAGAAGCATCTGTTGGCGTTAGCGAAAGGCAAGCCTATTTGGGATTATATTTTGTTTGCAGCAATCATCATTATGTTAATAGAGACATTCCTTGCCAATCTTCATAAACCGTTGTCCGAATCGACAAAAGCGAACGCAAACATATCTTAAATAATCACAGGCATTTATATCATAATTTCATAGCGGATTCATTATTATACAGTGCGTAATTTTTTGCGTTACAAAATTTGCATAAATTTTAAAAAAATTTAAAATTTAGTTGACATTTATGCAAAAATTTTATATTATAGGCGTGAAGGAAGCGAGAGAAATTGAAATGAGTGTTTCACAAAAGGACATTGCCAAAAAGCTTAACCTGTCAATAGCGACGGTTTCACGATGCTTGAATTGCGACCCTCGAATTTCACCTTCTACACGAGCTAAAGTGATTTCGTATGCATCTCAATTAGGATATCGGCCCAAAAAACAGCTTAAGCAGGATATGCTACTTTCGGAACGTGTATTTGGAAACAGCTATACCGTCGGAGCAATTATTCAAGCGGAAGATGTGAATTATAACACAACACCTATCGGATATCAGGTTTTGGCGGGAATGAGTCAAGCAGCACATCGTCTTGGCGTTTCTCTGATATTACATACGGTTCCTCTTGATAAGAGAAATTTCATTCATTTACGGGAAAATCAGCCTAGGGCGATGCAAGAAGGTAAACTCAACGGAGCTATTTTAGTTTATCGGTTCGGAGAAGAATCGGTAATCGAACTGTCTAAGCAGATTCCCTGTGTTAGCGTTGCCCATTATCATGTTAATATGGATTATGTTGGGCATGACAATATAGGGGGAATATGTAAAATGACGGAATATTTAATAGGATTAGGGCACAAGAAGCTCGGATATATTTCTCATGATTATCGGGCATCTTTTTTTGATGAAAGGATGTCAGGCTTTATTTTGGGTCTCACAAAGGCAAATATCCCGTTCGAGACAAACTATGTACTAAAATATGATGAATTTAAACCGGAAGCTTACCTTAAGAATTTGCATAAATGGCTTGAAGATGGAATAACTGCGATTGTCTGTGCCAATGACAGCGTTGCTAAAGATGTATATAGATGGCTTGTGCGCAACGGTTATAAGGTACCGGACGATGTTTCGATAACAGGTTTTGATAATGACCCGACACCGCCCGACATGCCTGAATTGACGACGGTACAAGTGAACTTTAATCAGATAGGAAGATTTGCCCTCGAGATGCTTGTAAGCAGGCTTGACGACCCTACTCGTCCGCCTGCAAAAATGACAGTGGATTGCAAAATCAAGAAAGGAAAAACGACGAGAAGAGGTTGAGGAGATTGCGGCACCAACGGTGTCCCTTCGGGAATTGCGGATTGTGGATTGTGGATTGAGAAGAAGAGAGATTGCCGCGTCCCTTCGGGACTCGCAATGACGGAGTGAGGGATGTTCGGTTTTAGGGCTTGACAGGCTAAGAAGAGATTGAAGAGATTGCGGCACCAACGGTGTCCCTTCGGGAATTGCGGATTGCGGATTGTGGATTGTGGATTGTGGATTGAGAAGAAGAGAGATTGCCGCGTCCCTTCGGGACTCGCAATGACGGAGTGAGGGATGTTCGGTTTTAGGGCTTGACAGGCTAAGA
>CAZKNI010000145.1:0-2666 GCA_964554055.1 uncultured Phycisphaerae bacterium
TCGCGAACATTGCCTGTTCGAAACCTTCTTTACGAGTCCTTCCGGGCTGCCTAACAACAGGGTCAGGGCAACAAAGATATCCGATTCTGCGATGCCCCATTGACACAAGATAATCGACCGCCTTTTTAGCCCCTGCGATATGGTCGATTCCAACATAGCTCACCGGCATATCATCAAGGCAGCTAAACAGCACCATAGGCGGGCCATTACTGCAAAACTCCCATAAAGGCGATAAATCATGCTGATGAAACACAGGACCTGCGATAACACCCGCGACGTGCCCTCCCCGAAACGACTCCAGGCAGCTGCTTTCTTTCTCAGGCTGATTTTTGCCTAACCCGAGAGTTACCGTATAACCTCGCTCACTTAGCTTTTCTTCGAGCTTGCTGACGAATTGCGCATACCAGGGATAGACAATATCAGACGTAATAAGCACGCCTACGGTTATGCTATTTGCTGTTTTTAATCCTTGCGCAAAAACGTTTGGGCGATATCCAACTTTCCGAGCTAACTCTTTGACACGTTTTACCGTTTGTTCTCCTATGCCGGGCAATCCTCTTAATGCCTTGCTAACCGTTGTCGGGCTGACATTAAGCTGCTTAGCCAACTCGACAAGAGTTATTTTTTGTTCAAGCGGTTTTTTATAGTTATCTACAATATTGCCCATTTGCTTTGGCTCCCTGCTTCTTGCTTATTTCTATTTTAATCAATCGTTAAACTTATGTCAAATAAAAACTGTATTTAAGCAATATCTTGAAAATAAAGAAATTATAATAAAATATTCTCGACATTATAATTATTTGGTTTAACGTTTATCTTGACGGAAAACCCAATATCCATTTTCTTTTTGATTTCAAAAAACAAACTGGTATGATATGCTCTGCTAAATACAAAACAACAAAAGATAAAATTTAACATCAAACACACAGCGAACAAAAAATGAAAAATAACAAAACACAAAATATTTTAGCTGACGAAACAACGATTGTATATCGCAGCCCCGACCCGCAAGCAATTGTCGCTTACAGCCCTTCTATCGACATCCTGCCAACAGGCAGAATTATCGTTACTCTCGACCGTGGAAGAATGATGAGCAAAGCTCCAAATCCGGGACTGATTCTGACGTCGGACGACAACGGAAACACTTGGCAACAACGGGGAGAATTTCCTCTTGCGCATGCAAGATGTTTTCACTCTAAAACCGGAATATACATTGTAGGACACCGAGACGATATAGGCGTTTTACGTTCGACCGACAACGGAGATAACTGGTCAAAAACAGCTTTCATCACACAGGGCGAAAAGTGGCACGCTGCCCCTACAAACATATTATATACAAATAATAAGCTCTATTTTGTTATGGAAAAAATACAAAACCCTCCGCAAAAACGCTGGCCTGTCGCTTGGTTTGCACCCGTCGTCTTATCAGCCGACATCAACGCCAATCTGCTCGACCCAAACTGCTGGAGCTTTTCCAACGACGACCTTATATTCAGCAAATATTTTTCAAAAGTAGAGGGACTTGGACTTCCTTTCTTTCCAATAGGAAACACCGATCCCAACAATCCAACGGACGTCAGATACAACGCTCCTTTAGGATGGCTCGAAGGAAACATTCTTCAAATTCACGATACAGAGCATTGCTGGTATGACCCAAACGGAAAAACCTTTCACATTTTATTGAGATTTCATACGGGAGGAATCCCAAACATCGGCGCAATTTGTGTTGCCAGAGAACAAAATGACGGGGCAATCAAAGTGGAACTTGAAAAGGCGCCTTCAGGAATCAATTGTGTCTTTCTCCCTATACCCGGAGGACATAACAAATTTTATATAACTTACGACAATAAAACAAGACGATACTTTATGGCTGCCAGCGTTAGCACCGATTCAATGAAATGGCCACACAAGTTACCCGCTAATCGTTTTAATCTTCCTTCTCAGGAACGAAGATATTTAGGCTTATTTGTCTCTAAAAGTTTTGTCGATTGGCAGCTGCTCGGAATGATAACAGCTGGAGGGGATTCACCGGTCGAAGCGAGAAATTATCCGTCGATGACAATTGCAGGCGACGATTTACTCGTTGTCTCGCGCAGCGGAGACAAAGACTCCGCTACTGCGCACGATAGCAATCTTATCACATTTCACCGAATCAAAAAATTTAGAACCCTGCTTCAGCCATGGCATTAACTCCGTACACTCGAATTTATACATTACATCATAAAAATGTGTTTTTTGCTCGAAACCTGCAACACACATAGCTAAAATTTTCTTAAATACAATCGAACGAAAAACAAATCTGCAAAAGGATTATCGCTATGAAGCAATATATTGACATAACAAAAACGTTTCGAAACGGCATCGATGGCGAAATTATCCAACACAAAGAAGAAGATTGGCCTATATATTGTAGCTACAAATGTGCCGCTTACGACCTATACATAAAATCACATTGTTATACATATTTTGAAACAAGTGCACATCTATTCAGAAACGGCACAAAACCTATTGATATCCCAATCGAAAACTTTTTTCTGCCGGTATCCATCGTCCGATTAGCGGGCAAGCATGCTATCACAGATGACGAATTGGAATCAGCCGCTTCTGCTTTTATTCAAAAAGGTGATGCCCTTTTAGTCTATTGTCAACATACCTCGAGATATTTC
>CAZKNI010000146.1:0-5391 GCA_964554055.1 uncultured Phycisphaerae bacterium
TATTGCTTCCGGCACTGCAATCGGCGCGTGAAGAAGCTCGTTCGGTTGTGTGTACAAATCAACTTAGGAATATTATGTTAGCTAATAACATATATGTTACCGAAAATAATACGCTTCCGTTGGCAAATCCGTCTGATGGTGCACATTGGTTTTTGGAATTAGGATATGCTATACATGATTCTCAGTTATTGTGTCCGACTTCTTATGATATTAGCGGTTGGAGTGAATCGCCATATTGGCTCGGCTCGGAATATGCGATTAATTATTTTATCACACATCCGGATGCAGCTAATCCTCATATCGGAGCACCTATCAATCCCGATAGATTAATAGAACAGCCGTCTAAGTTCGTCTTGTTTGCTGACGGCAGACGTGATATGCCTTATCCGGGTTTTGGCTGGTCGGGTTGGCAACAACAACATAAGCCGCCTCATTATTATCGCTGGTCGTACAGGCATAAAAAAGACGGAATAAATCTTGCCTTTATCGATATGCATGTTGCATATTGGCAGGAGCAGTCCGCTGAAAATGCTTTATTGTCGGGAACAATTCTCTTTGATGTCAATTATCCCTAATATCAGATGATTAAGATATAAGGAAAACTCAATGAATTTTTGCTTATTAAGCCGTACTTTATTGTTGATAATGTTTTTTTGTCTAACAAGTTTATTTTCCGATGAGTGTTGCGCCGTTTCGGGAAATAATCAATTAAATTTTGTTCCGCTTGGTGTTTATATGAGCTGGGAGCGTCCAATAGCGTATGCCAAATATTATAAAATTGATAAGTGGACAGATATTTGCCGAAGACTTGATATAATCTCTGCAAATAATGTTGATACTTTGTGGGTTGCAAATATGACAAAGGAAGATTTTCCTCGTCTAATTGCTGAATGTGAGAAGCGGGGTCTAAAATTGCTTGTTGGAATGAGTGAAGTAGAGTTAAAAATCAAATCGCGATGGGCAAATGCCGGCAAATATTATGATGAACTTATCCCCGAAATAGTAAAACTTGCCGCTAATAGTGAATCGCTTGTAGGCTGGGTTTTGAGCGATGAACCCGGCATAGGAGATTTGCCGAAAGCAGAGCGCTTGCGTCGAAAATTTCAACAGTTCGACCCTAAACGATTTTGTCTTATAGTAACAGTATGTTCGGTAACTCCTCATGTTCCCGAACAAACAAAGTTTCCCGTCGTTTGTGTCGATTTATATCCGTTTTTTGGTCCGAATGACCCTAATGGCCCTCATACGGATAAATCAAGCAAGGCATTTTTCCGCAAAAATGCTCAACGGATGATAAGAGCAATAGGGGATAAAAATATCTTCAGCTGGATAATGAGTCAGTGCTTCGTTGAAGTATGGGGGCCTTGGAAATATGACAGAAGATTTCATGTAATAGCCTTGCCGGGCGCATATATGCATTGGCGTTGTCCGACTTTAGCTGAAATACGCTGGCAGATATGGGAGACGTTTAGAAGTGGGAGTAAAGGTGCTTTTATATTTACCGTAACGCCTCCTCCGATTAAGACTTCAACCGAGAATTTGCCTCCGCCGAAGAATTTTGCATATAAAAATGTCCTCGCGAAAGAGCCTGTTGATATTGGTCCGGGTGCATTGCTTAATCCTGATGCTTCAATAACACCTCAAATGAAAGAACTTAGCAAAATATATAAAACGATAGCGAAATACAAATCTGTAATTAAAAGATGGAAGCGAATAAATATGCGAAATGTTAAGGTGTCTTGTCCCGGGCAGATGCAAGGTTTTATCGATTCGAAGTCAAAGATGAAATATGTAATTATTCTTAATGACGATTTGCATAAAGCTCATAAGCTGAAACTTACGTTGCCGGGAAACAGAGTTTATTTTTATACACTCGAAGCGGGCGAAGGTAAAATTATAAAAATAGATTAATAGGCATACTTTTTCCGCTGTGCTTAAATATGAAATTAACAATAGCGAATAAAATATCAATTAATATTGCAAATGAGCCGCTTAGTTCTATCGGAGGAAAAGATTTTTCAGTACGCAAGGCGTCTTCCGTCTTCGTTGATAATCTGTATTGGATATTTGCTGATATTGTTCCTCACAGCCACAGATATTGGCCTGAAACTTATGACACGTCTATTGGATTGTTTCGCTCTACAGATTGTATAAATTGGCAATACGAAGGAATAATCCTAAAGCATCGAGATAAAAAGTTTAGATTCGATTTCGGCGGTGCGACGACACCGGGAGCAATTATGTTCAAAGGACAAGTTTTTTTGTTTTATGCCGGAAAAGAAAATCCCGACGGTAGCGGGAAGAGGCATATTTTATTGGCAAGAGCAGAGTCTTGTAATGGCGTATTCAAGAAACGTAACGAACCGATAATCGAATCATCTTCCGAATATATACATTTTGACGACCCCGTAGCTATTCTCTCCGAAAACGGTCAACAAATAGAGCTTTATTATAGATATGCCAATCATAAAGAGGGATTTTACGAAATTGCCAGAATAACAAGTTACGACGGTGAAAATTGGTCGTCTCCTATTACTGTTTTGAAATCTAATAAATCCGTTCGAGCGTATGAAACAGCTGATGCTTGTCGGATAAAGATTGCAAATCAATCGTATGTTTTACTTTCAGCCTTCGAACATTTTATTACCGGTAAATTTAAAACCGGCATGAGAATATCAATAGATGGCTTGACATTTTCTGATGTTGATGGCAGATGTGTTTATATAGATGATTATTGGAATAAGCCGATTCCTGTGTGTGGATTGCAAACAATATTCATTTCGAAAAATATACAAGAATTGGAATATATCGGTATCGCAGGCGAAATTGACAAAGCCCGCCATTATGGAATTCAAATTTATCCCGTGCATATTTGAAAAAAATATCTCCGCAAGAATAGCTCATAGAGTAAAATCTAAAATATAAATTTTAAATTTAAGATAAATTGGCAGAAAAGATTTAAAGTTCAAACAGCAGCCTCTAAGCGATTCGAGAAGTTCCGATTGTTCGCTTTGTAATTCTCGAATTCGCTCGTCGAAATCCGATTTGCGCGGCAATTTGATAATTTCGCGAACGACATTTAAATCTGCATTTTTAGTCTCTATATTTTTGAGTGCCTTAAGTACGCTTAGCCCTAACCTTATGCCTATTGTCTCGATATTTCTCGGTTGATTAAAATCCTTGAAATATATATCGATGATGTCTCCGCCTGCCCCTTGCAAAAATAGAGCCATTGCTTCGTTTCCGAGAGTTTCTTCGATGACCTTCGCTTCGCTATTAATTTGTGTATGCGAATCTCTGCAAATGAATTTATTCGAAATTGATAATAAGGCAACAACAATATCAGATGTACAACGCAATAAAGTTCATATTCTAATATTTATTATTGATATTATATACCCACAATATTAAACTTAATAGCTTTAATTAAATAGTCGAGTTATTTGGGAGTATTATCATGGCTAAAATAGTTTTGATAGGCGGCGGAAGTTACAATTGGACACCCGGATTGGTAAGAGATATGATTGTAAGACCGGAGCTTGCAGGTTCGGAATTATGGCTTGTCGATATTAATCCGCAAGCTTTAACTGATTTGGAAAAATATTGCAAAGCATTATTCGAATATACAAAATCCGATTTTACGTTACACGTTACCGATTCTCGCGATGAGGCACTTCCCGATGCTGATTTTGTCGTAATTACAATATCGACGGGGGGGCTCGATGCAATGAAACACGATTTGGAAATTCCTTATAAATACGGCATATATCAGCCGGTCGGAGATACGGTTGGACCTGGCGGAATTTCTCGGGCACTTCGAAATATTCCTGTTTTCGTCGAGTTTGCCGAGAGTATAATGAAGCATTGTCCGGACGCTTGGATAATCAATATAACAAATCCTATGACTGTTTTGACTCAAACATTAGCTCAAGCGGGATGTAAAGTCATCGGCTTGTGTCATGAGTTATATGCAATTTGGGGCTTACTGAAAGAGCATTTTCATTGTGAATGGGATGACATTTCTCTCTCCGTTGCGGGGTTGAATCATTTTGCTTTTATATTATCAGCAAAATATAAAGACAGAGATTGTTTTGGCGTGTTTAAGCAGTGGATAGATGACCCTAAAAATCAACTTCTCAAAGCTGATGTTGATTTGACTCACGAACAGACGCATGGCCATCATTTGTTCAAGTTCGAATATTTTAGGCGAACAGGACGAATGATGTATCCCGGCGATAGGCATACAAGCGAGTTCTTTTCGAATGTTTTGACAAAAGATACAAATTACGGGGCAATATATAATATTAAATTAACAAAAATAGAAGATAGATTCGATTGGCTCAAAAAGGCAAAACAACACGTAAAAGAGTGGACGGAAAAGCCCGAGACTGTTGAGTTAAAACCTTCACGAGAAGCCCTCACAAGTATTATGATTTCTTTGATTACAGGTAAGCCCCTTGTCGAAGTCGTTAATCTTCCTAACGAAGGGCAGATAGATAATTTGCCTCGAGGTGTTGTTGTCGAAACGATGGCAACGATAACAGCTAACAGTGTTGTTCCTCATAGCGTAGGCACATTGCCGGATGATATTGCAATGCTCATGAGCCATCATGCACACAGATATAACGTCGTTATCGAGTCAGCTTTGACGGGCAGCAGAAAATTAGCTCTCGAAGCTATGTCAACCGACCCGCTAGTGCGAGAATGGCAGACAGCTGACAAATTGCTCGACGAGCTATTACAAGCTAATAAAGAATTATTGCCGCAATTTAAGTAGAATAAGCGAAATTATTTTGGGCTAACAAATTTTTTGCGCTTTGACTTTTAATCTCCATTTACAAAATGAGTGAGTGCATGATGTAAATTTCATTCTATCTTGTATTTATATGTGCATATTGCTTTTCCGCGAATTGGCTTGAAAAATAACGAAACATTTCTCGCAGGCACAACCTGTTTTTGCTCGCGAGGAAAGACGCTGCGACGATGTAAATCGTTTCCCGCGAACAAACTTAAAAATAACGAAACATCTTTCGCAGGCACAGCCTGTTCTTGCTCGCGGCGAGGGATGCTGCGACAACGCAAATCGTTCCCCGCGAACGAACTTAAAAATAACGAAACATCTTTCACAGGCACGGGCACAGCCCGATATTGCGCTTTCGCGTTGAGACATGAGATAATGAGCAACTTTATTGGAGCGCATAACGCTGCGACGATGAAAATCGTTTTCCTCGCCACTTGCAGAAAAAGAAGAGATTGATGATTGTAGATTGAGGATTGATGATTGGAAGAGAAGAGATTGCGGATTTCGGATTGCGGATTGCGGATTTGAGATTGCCAAGCCCTAAAACTTCAAGATTAAAAGTTTGTTCCGGAAAGCTGAAATTTTCAGGA
>CAZKNI010000147.1:0-2876 GCA_964554055.1 uncultured Phycisphaerae bacterium
CACTCCGCAGCTGCTGCCCACTCCGTCATCACGAGTCCTTCCCTCTCTCATTGCGAGCGAGTCTTCGAGCGTGGCAATCTATATTTTTCGTAGACCGTTGGCCGTTGACCGTTTCTGCTCACTCCGCGGAGTTTCGCGAAGCGAAACGCATAAACAGGCTGTGCCTGCGTGAAATGTTTCGTTATTTTTCAGTTTGTTCGCGGAAAACGATTTTCATCGTCGCAACGTCTCTCGCCGCGAGCAAAAACAGGCTGTGCCTGTCAATCATCAATCTCTTCTTTTTCCTCTTGGCAATCTAATAACTCTTATAGTTCGCTTCTGAATTTGAGGATTTTTTGTTTCGTTTCCAATGCGACCTGGTTAGCAGGGTCAGCGTTTATTGCTTGTGTTATCCAATAAAAAGCTTCTTCAATGTCCTTGCGAGCGGCAACTTTGTTCCCTTGCTGTAAATCTTCTCGTGCAAAATGTAGGTAACATTTGGCAAGCCCTATCATTGGCAGCGAATATTCTCTATGTGTTTGCAATGCGAGCTTGAACATGCCGATAGCTTTGACGTAATCGCCGTTATTGTAGGCTCGCGCTCCGCGATTGTACACCTTTACGGGGTCTTGTGTTTCCGAGCAGCCCCAAACAAAAACCGTAACAGATATCGCTAATGCGTACAAAATTGAACTTGTAAATGTCTTTCGCATTTTATTTGCCCTCGTTAATCTACGTTCATGATATCATCGTATCTTCGGAAAATCAATCTGCAATTTGTTTGCTATTCTGCTGTTCTTTTCGTTCTTTTCTCATCCAAGCTAGTTTGACCATTACGATAAGCCCCCAAACAAGCAATAATATTGTAATACGCGATGCCAATACAACAGGCTTGTTTTCCGGACTTATGCCTGCCATTTTGATTGTATTTAAGCCGTTGTAATATATCCATCTTCCGAGAATGATAGCTAATATCGCGGGAGTAACGAATTTGACAATAAATTTGTATATCGACGGAATGCGCATCTGAGCGCCGTGATGAACTTCTTCCCAGGCACGGTCGATTCCGAGTACCCAGCCAAACATTAAAACTTCAATCAAAGCAAACGTAACAAGGCATATATTCGCTGTGATAAAATCGAGGTCATCAAGTACGCCATTTTTCAGGAAGAATACAGGTAATTGTGCCAAAATAAACGTGCCCGTCGTAAAAATTGCTACAGCTGTCTTCTTGTCAATATCAAGCTCATCTTCCAAAAATGCAATCGCAGGTTGAGCTAAAGAAATCGATGACGTTATTCCCGCAATAAACAGTAGCCCAAACCAGATTACCGAAAATATCTGACCGAATGCCATTTTGTTGAATATCATAGGCATTGTAATAAAACCTAAATCGAATGCGCCGCTGCTCGCTATCTTAGGACCGAAAAACGCATACGCTGCTGTTATAACAATTGTTCCGCCTAAAATCACTTCTGCAAATGTATTCGTAGAGACAGCTGTCAGTCCGGAAAGCGCAACGTCATCCGCTTTCTTCAGATAGCTTGCGTAGGTCAATATTACTCCTATTCCGACCGAAAGGGTAAAGAACACTTGTCCCGCTGCTGCAAGCCAAACTTTGGGACTTGCAAGCTTGGAAAAATCCGGATTCCATAAAAATCCTAATCCTTCGTTAATATTCCATTTCGGATGAGCGGGGTCGGGCGTCCCTATTGTTAAGACTCTTATCGCGAGTATGATTCCCAGAATCAAAAGAACAGGTAACGCTATTTTGCAAAATTTTTCTATTCCGCCACGAATGCCTTTATAGATAACAGCTGAATTCGCAATACACGTAATTACCAAAAATAAATATGCCCAGCCGATACCGGAAAAATATTCGTTGTGCACAATTCCTTGATAGCCTTGCAAAAATGCCTTCATCGATTCTCTGCTGTTAGCTGCTTCAAGCAATGAGCCGCTGGCGGAAAATATCGTAAATCCCAAAAGCCACGATTCGACATACACATAATACATATATATTAAAATAGGTCCCAATATTCCTATAATGCCGAAATATTTTATGAATCGACTCTTACGCCATATCGTATGAAAAATTCCCGGTGCCGTTCCGTGTCCGAACCCTCCGCCATATCTGCCTATTGTCCATTCGACCCACATCAGCGGAACGCCAAGTAGAACGAGTGAGATAAAATACGGAATCATAAATGCTCCGCCGCCATTCTGAGCTGCCTGTACGGGAAAACGAAGAAAATTTCCTAATCCTATTGCGCTTCCCGCAACAGCCATTATGATTCCTAATTTCGAGCCCCAACTTTCACGATTGCGTATATTCGACATCGTATTAGCTCCCTACAAATTCCCTTTTGAAACTTTTATGAGTGTAACAAAAATAGTGAACACATTCCAGTATTCAATTTATCTTTGTATTATTTGCGATTTTAGTCTTTGCTTTTCATCTTGTAGATAGATAATATTTCAATTACAATGTTTGCGTCTTTGTTTGAGAACGGAACTTTTGGAAAGATAATTCACAATGCAACTGAAAAAAGAATTATCTCTGCTTGATGTCTTTTCGATAGCTTCGGGTGTGATGATAAGTGCAGGGCTTTTTATTCTGCCGGGTATCGCATATGAAAAAACAGGCCCTTCCGTTATCCTCTCATATTTTATAGCGGGAATATTTGCTGCTGCTGGCATGCTCTCTCAAGCGGAGCTTGCTTCAGCGATGCCCAAAGCGGGCGGAACATATTTCTATGTAACCCGAACAATGGGGCCAGCGGTCGGAACGATGTATGGCTTGATGACTTGGCTGGCTTTATGTTTGAAAAGCGCTTTTGCCCTTACCGGTATCGGAATATTCTCCGCAATGATAACGGATGTTCATCCTATGATAA
>CAZKNI010000148.1:0-3909 GCA_964554055.1 uncultured Phycisphaerae bacterium
AAGCTTGGGCCATAAGAGTCGAATAAAATCCATCATAATCGGAACGTAACTGTTGCTGAATTTGTTCGTAATTTTTTCTTTCGGATTGCTTTAGCTCGAAAAATAATGCGAGAGCTTCGCCAATACTCTCGTGGGCATATCCCGCCATTCCTCTGGGCGTATGTCGTGTGTACATCGGATTAATTGTTTTGTATCCCTCTTTGCTCAATTCATATACGCCTCTATCTCTGCTGTCTATTTTTAAGTCGCCGTTTTCAAACTGTAAATATAAACCTTGTGTCGTAAAATTCGGTGCACCTTCAGGTAAATTCCACGACAGATAAAAGCTTATTGATGCTCCGTTGTCGAAAATAACATCACTTTTAATTGCATCAAAAGTGTTTATCCCCATATTCGCCAATACCTGTTTATATCCGGTTGCTCGTATCTGAATCGGCTGAAGATTTGTGATAAATCTTATCAAGTCAAAGAAATGGACACCTAAAAACCAAATAGGCGAGCTTTTTTCCGCAAAATTAGATTTAAAGAAGCCCGGAGCGGGTATATTTATTGTATCCTGCATCCAAACATATCCGAATTGCACCTGTCCGTAGCGTTTTTCTTCCGTAATGCGATATTTTGCTTCCTGATGTGCGGGGTCTTCGCGCTTGTGAAAATCAGTTATCACAAGCCGTTTGTTTTTACGCGCCGATTTTATAATCTCGTCGCACTCAATAATACTCGTAGCAAGGGGTTTTTCTACGAGCACATCACAGCCAGCTTCGAGAGCATCACAGGTAATTTGCGTATGTAAATGGTCGGGAGTAACAACAACGAGTGCATCAAGATTTTCCTCATCTAACATTTTTTTATAATCGGTATAGCTATTGGGAATGTTGTATTTTTGGCGCCATTCCGCCAATCTGTTTTCATCGACATCACATAAAGCTGCAACTTCGATGATTTCCGTATATCTGCTATTGAAATATGTTGGCATGTGTGCAATTTCTACATAGCGTCCGAGTCCTACAACTCCTATTCGCAACTTGTTTTCAGATGTACTCATTTTTTGTCCTTTCCGATTAAAATTATTCCGATAATTTTTGTTTTATTTATTGAATGTTTTGCTATTCACAAATTAGATATCACGTTTATAGCAATTATTTGCAGTTCGATTCGTACTCTCCGGTAATCAGGGCAATCGTAGCAAGTGTAATCATCTCCAATCCTTTCTGCAATTCTTCTATGGATAATTTTTCTTGTTCGGAGTGAGCATCTTTTAAGTGTCCGGGTCCGAAAGTTACTGTATTGTGTCCGCTATTTGCATATATCCTTGCATCACAGCTTGCCCTGAATGCAATAGGTTTTGGAAAGGCTATTTGCTCTTTACAATGTGCCCATTCAAAAGCTTTCATCGCAGGACAATCAACGGGACTTGCGTAAGCTTCGTTGTGTAACATATCGAAACTCATTCTGAAAATTTCGGTTCCGATATTCAAGCCTGTTATTTCATTAAAATTCTGTATGCCTCTTTTAACAGCTTCGTTGAGCCTTAATTGCAAGTCGCTCATTTTGTGAACGGGCGTAAAGCCAACTCCGCCCGTGAGTTCAAGATGAGAGGGATTAAAATCTTTGTCTTCCGAAATAATGTCAAATTGTAATTTTTTTTCTTGTCTTAAATTCATTATAAGCTCGCTGAGGATAAATCCCGCTTTTGTCAACGCATTATCACGCATCAGCAGCGCGCTCATGTGGCCGCCTAACCCGAAAATTTCGAGTTTGAATCCGCTATCGATTTTGGTCAATACATAATGCTGCTTTAATTCGTCTTCGGTTGTTTTGTCGCCATATATTTTGCAATATTTTGTAATTCCTGTTTGTATGACTTGATGTAATTCCTGTTCGTCTAATTTGTCATTAGGGGTCTGGCTTGGCGAAATGATAACAGAGAAATAATCATTAACAGCAGAAGGATGTCTGCCAAATGAATTAAGCGTTCCGAGATTGACCTGTACGTATTCTTTTGGAAAAAGTTCAAGATTTGATTCTTCTCTTAACTTACGGCCTTCAGCAGTGAGTTCGAGGATAACGAAGGGAATTATATCGAGCGTGTTTATATTATTTTTTGTATTCATTTCGAGCTTGAACCACATTGCTCCTCGATTGGCAGGATGGGGGATAAATTCAGTTGCTTCACAAACGATTGTCTCCCATCCTGCAAATCTTTTATCTCTTTCAGCGGATAGAGAGCCGTTGCCGCCCGTTTCTTCCTCGATAACAAATTGATATACGCGTTTAGCGGATACGAGCCCTATTTTTTCTTCTATCTCAGCTATTAATTTCATGCTTGCGATTAGCATGACAACAAGTCCTTTGTCATCGCATGCTCCTCGGCCATGAATGTATTTTTCATCTATCTTGCAAGGGAAAAACGGTGCTACGGTGTCTATGTGTGCATTCAATATTACCGGTTTGCCGGTTTGTGATTTGATTTGCGGATTGACAATAGCGAATAGATTAAACCTGTTTTTGTAGGCTTGTTCTGCGGGTAAGCCGTCAGGATGATTTTCATCTGCGCAATAATACGGATTTGTGTAATAAGGATGCTTAGCTATTTCGGGGTCAATAGGTACAAGCTCCGTTGAAATTTGTTTATTGGCAAAATTGTTTATTGCTTTTCTTAATATGTCTAAGACTTTATTCTCGTTTGCTGCGATTTGCTCGAGTGGCTGATCGGGTGTATTGTCGATATCAATAATTTGCTTGGCTAAAGTCAGCATAAATTCACGATAATCTTGACTGACTGCTTTTTCTCGAACAAAAGAAACGATTTCATCAATTGTCATTTTTGGAGACATGTTTTCCTTTCTTATTAAATCAAAGATTAATTCAAATTGTCCAGCGAACAAGGGGCTTGCGAATCATCGTTTAGCGCCCAATCAAAAGCTAAAGGTCTGACATTATAGCCTATTGCCGTATTGAGCCTTTTCCGCTGGGCTTCGTTAGCGTAAAGCCCGAGCGCATTTACAATACTTGCTTGCGGAGTGTTAAATATTTGTTTATAGGAATTAATGAGTTTTTTTCGTACTCGCCAAAAAGGTTTGCCCAATTTTATTGCCCAATCTTCATGAGCTATAAGGATAAGTTTATTATCGTCCAATGCTCGTTGAACGGCATTGTCAAGTTGAGAATCGAGTTTTTCGGGACAGAACAACTCTTTTGTCAATTTTGGGCTGCCTTTGGCAGGAATTGATAACGCAAGCTCGACGCGAGGGTCATAATCGCTTACTTTTCTCGCATTTTCAGCTATTTGAGCTAACGTCAGAAGTTTACCGTCAACATAAGCTCGTGTAGATGTATTAAAATCACGCCAAAAAGAATATACGGATTTACAAGGATATTTTTTGACAGCTGACTGTAGCGCAACAGCATTATGGACATTAATCCAGAAAGCAATTTTATCTTGTTTCGATGGGAAAAATTGAGGAGTCGTTTCAGGCCCGACACATTTTATAGAGTTGACAAATTCGTCTAATAATTTATGATTAGCTTTTAGCTTGCGATAATCAATCATGCCGTTATCGTGCAAGACGCTCGCTATTGTTTTGCTGAATAGCTTATATTTGAGAGTGCCCGGCTTTGCGCAATCTATTTTATCGGGGATAGAGGAACAGCTGACACCGGACACAGATATAATAGAAATAAGCAAAAAGATTTTAATGTATTTGAAAATTTCCTTTTTCATTATTTTAGCCTTTCATTTGCATATTTTATCCGTCGAGAAAGACAATTACAAATATATGATATTGTAATTTTGTACAAAAAAATAGAAAAGCATAGCTTATTATAAAAGGTATGCGGTTCGGTTAAAAGGTAAATAAACTTGACTGGATAGAGTAATAATGTTATCTAAAAAGTTTTATTTGCTTT
>CAZKNI010000149.1:0-4175 GCA_964554055.1 uncultured Phycisphaerae bacterium
GATTGAAGATTGTGGATTTGAGATTGCACCGGCGGCATCTTAGACTTCGTCATTCGCCCTTCGGGCTCATTCCTCGCAATGACTCTGTGCGGAAGCGACAGGCTTGTCTGTCATACTCCAAAAATCAGCTAAATTCAAAATGTGTGAGAAATGCGAGCTAAAAGCCCTTCTTTAAGATACAACGTTTCTCGTAACTCTTTATAAATTTAACATTAATGCTTTTGCTTCAAAAACGGCTTGTTCTTGTGAGAAATGCGAGCTAAGACAACATATATTATTTCGCTTGCAGTTTAGCTGCGATGTAAAATTATTGCGACGATGTCCATTGTAAGCGATGCGGAAAAGTGCAAAATGGCACACGGTAAAAAACTGTTGGCGCGAATGGCTAATATTCCCAAAGCAATTCCTGCGAGCACAGACCCATAAGCTTCGAGTTCGGGTTTTCCAATATGTAAAAATGCAAATGGCAGCATTTGTATGATAATAGCAGCTGTTGCAGAAACTTCTTTTTTTATGGAAAACAAATAATAGCCTCTGAATAAAAATTCCCAGCCAAACATATAAATCATCATTGCCAGCTCAAATTTCAAGAATAAAGCTAAACTCTGACAGGCAGGCTTATAGAGCGGATACGTACGCATGAAGGCGGGGCCACGAGCAAATATCAATATCAATGCGAGAATTATGAAATAGGAAAATAACAAATCCGATGCCCATTTTTTTATGTTGCCAACTCGAAATCCGAAATGCTCGGCATCGCCTAATATCGGAGCACTCGCCAGAGGAATCAGAAAACACATTATGCCAAATCCAGCTAAAGCTGCAAATAATCTGTTTTCAATTAAGGACGGGAACAAAAAGCTCGACGCACTATGATACCTAAACGCTAAAGTAAAAAAACAAATGACAAGAGATGAAATCAATAAGTTACGATATCTTCTAATCTCTAAGATATCGAACCAGCTTTTGATATACATTATTATTTTTTTCATATAAATCAGCTATTTAATTGTGATATGATTTTCTGCTGAATTTCTTTGTCTTTTCCTTCGGGATATTTTTTTGCTGGCCAACGATATCCCAGTCCGTCATTAGGTTTTCGCGGAATCAGATGAAAATGAACATGCTTTACAACCTGTCCTGCACATTCGCCCGTATTTTGGAGTAAATTGTATCCTTCAGCTCCGGTTGCTTGTATGAGTGCTTTTGCCAAACGAGGCAGAACAGCTGCTATTGCTGTTATATCTTCTTCTGTCATTTCGTCAAGTTTTTCATAATGATTTTTGGGGATGACAAGAAGATGCCCATCCGCTAACGGCCCGATGTCCAAAAACGCAAGCACTTTTTTATCTTCGAAAATTTTAAGAGACGGAATATCTCCCGATACGATTTTGCAGAAAATACAATCCATAATATCGCCTCCGTAAAATCATTATATATGTCGTTTTGAGTGAAACAGAACGTCGATGCAATTTATTATTCATTTGTTTGTAAACCGTGAAGCTGAGTTTGATATAAGCTGCGATATAGCTCGCATGATTCAATCAATTCCCGATGATTTCCGAATGCAACAAGTTTGCCTCTGTCCATAACGAGCACTTTGTTTGCCTTTCCTATTGTACTGAAGCGATGTGCAATTACAAGAGATGTTCTTCCCGGCATGAAGTGATCCATCGCATCTTGAATTTTTTGTTCGCTGTCAGCATCTATTTGACTCGTAGCTTCGTCAAAAATCAAGACGGGAGCATTTTTCAATATTGCTCTTGCAATAGCTAATCGTTGTCTTTCGCCTCCCGAAAGAGTAACGCCGTGTTCTCCCAATATCGTATCATATCCTTGAGGCATTCTTTCGATAAACTCGTCGGCATGTGCTTGACGTGCAGCTGATTTTATCTCTTCAAGAGAGGCTTTGGGATTTCCGTATGCAATATTATTTCTAACTGTGTCAGCGAAAATGACAGTTTCTTGCGAAACATAAGCAATCTGCTGCCGTAATGAGCGAAGTTTGAGCTCTTTTATATCGATATCGTCCCAAAGAATTTGTCCGGCTTGCGGGTCGAAAAGCCTCAGAAGCAAAGATACAAACGTAGATTTGCCCGAACCGTTAGGCCCGACAATAGCGACGATTTCTCCCGCTTTTATCTCGACGCTTACGTTATTGACTGCAGGATATGAAGAATTAGGATATGTAAAGGTTACATTGTCAAATCTAATATTTTTTTCAGGAGCTGATGCTACTTTTGTTCCTTTTGAAAGCTCATATTCGCTCGGCATATCGATTATCTCGAATATTCTCTTTGCGCCTGCATTTGCTCGTTGAATCGCTGTATATACGTTCGACAATTTTCGTATCGGGTCAAGAATCGCTCCCATTGCAAGCAGCAATGTGCCTAATACTGCAGAATCGAGTTTTTCGCTCATTACTTGCGATGTTATCCATAATACACCTGCACAAGCGCCGATTATTCCGAGCACTTCGAGAGTCGGACTGTTCATCGCATTGACTTTTTCTATTTTCAGAGATTGGCGCAATATATCCCGTTCCACTTGGAAATATCGGATTCTCTCGCGATTTTCCATTGTATAAGCTTTAACAACTTTTATTCCGCTTAAAGTTTTTTCAAGCGCACCTAAAAGTCGGCCATAACCTTTGAGGAGTTTTTCATTTGCGCGCCTGACCCATCGACCGAATTTGCGAAATAGAACAGCTGCTATGGGCGTTATTATTACAAGCAATAATGTTACTTTCGGCGCAAAATATATCAATACTGTAAATGCCCCGATAGCTTTCATAGGTTCTCGCAATACTTTTCCGAAAACTGTTCGTAGCGCTTTTAGCACATCTTGACAATCCTGCATAAATCGGCTCATTGTATCCGATACGCCGCGAGTTATAAAAAAGGACATCGGTAGCACCATAACTTTTCCGTACATGTGCCGTCTTAGGTCGAGCAGCGTTCTTGCCCCTACAATCGAGCCGTAATATTGTCCTATGAACCGACAGATATTGCCTATGATATTTATAAAAATGACGAATCCCAATACGTATGCCAGCATAATCATTCTGCGATGGGATAATTCTTTTAATGTCATTTTTTCTTTTTCACGGGGAATATAGCTGACGATTTGCAAAATAGCTTTCCCCGACCATTTCAGCTTTTTTAATTTGGCGTGTACTGATTTCAGTTCTCCTCCGCCTGCGGGATATATTTTAAGTGTCAGCTGTTGTTCTTCCGGTGCATTGGCAAGATATCTGACGATTTCCCAGCCCGAAAGCTTTTTGTCATCGACGGAGAAAATAAAGTCGCCGCTTCGTACCCCTTGTTTATATAATTGATGCTTTTCACGGATTTCTACAATTTGCAATGCTTCGATGCCGAGCTTATCCGCTATCAGCAATCCTTTTGTATCTCTTACAGTAATTCCGATTCCGAGTCTCTGCTCAACGACAAATTTATCCGCTATATCGTGTATAGATTCCTTTTCGACTAATATTTTTAATATTGGGTACAAAGAAGCTAAACTGAATGTATAGCACAGCGCTACGCCTATTGTTGCGAAGACAGCTATCAATACGTATCGCCAGTGAGGCCAAACCATTTTCAGGACTCTGGCGAAATGTTTCATTTCTGCCAATTCACTTGTTCGCTTAGACATATATTTCCTTATTTTCTCTCAAACAATAACAATTTTCGAATATAAATCGAAAGTTAAGTAAAATACGGATACAAAATAAATATGAAAACTCTTTTATAATAAATGCAAATGCCTAAAAAAGAAAGACACAGGTTGAAAATTTGTTCAAACCTGTGCCTTTGATTTATAACATATTTGTTTTTTATTTTAAGCTATTAACTTAATTCATAGCTTAAAATCGGTTATGCTACCAGCTCCAGCCGATATGCACTCCGCCGTAAAATTCATCGTTGATGTAATCCGCCAATGCTTGAGAAAAGTTGAGTTCTCCTGCCAATGTTATCTTGCCGACGGAAGCTGGCAATTTGCAAGCTTTGGAAATATCATACGTAGCCTTTAATCCATAATTCAAGAATAGCATCTGAGTTGTCGGCTTGGACGTTACCAAATCGCTAACAAGACGATGATCGCCTGCGATTAAGAATTGCGGCGTAAGCGTAAGGGCTTCGATACCCGGAATTACAAAATCATGTTTAAAT